>JAYVRS010000565.1:0-20910 GCA_043776185.1 Bryobacteraceae bacterium
TCGATACCGATGCCTTAACTTCGGACGCGGGTGCTGCCATCTTCGCCGGCAATGTCGTGCCCGGGGGGGCGGAGCCGCTGGCTCAAGCCTATGCCGGGCACCAATTCGGTGGCTTTGTTCCGCAATTGGGCGATGGTCGCGCGCTGCTGCTGGGCGAGGTAATTGATCGCCACGGCCAGCGGCGCGACATTCAACTCAAAGGGTCCGGACGCACGCCGTTTTCGCGCGGCGGCGATGGCAAGGCCTCGCTGGGTCCGGTGCTGCGCGAGTATTTGCTGGGTGAGGCGATGCACGCGCTCGGCATCCCCACCACGCGGGCCCTAGCGGCGGTGACCACGGGGGAACCCGTGTATCGCGACCAGATCTTGCCGGGTGCCGTGCTGACGCGCGTGGCTTCCAGTCATATCCGCGTCGGCACCTTCCAGTACTTTGCAGCCCGTGGCGATACGGCCAAGGTTCGCCAGCTGGCAGATTACACCATCGCCCGCCACTATCCGCAAGCCGCCACCGCCGCTAACCCTTATCTCGCGCTTCTTGACGCGGTGGTGGACGCCCAAGCCGCGCTCATCGCGCGTTGGATGCTGGTGGGCTTCATCCACGGCGTGATGAACACCGACAACATGGCCGTCTCCGGAGAGACGATTGACTATGGCCCGTGCGCCTTCATGGATCGCTACCACCCGCTCACCGCGTTCAGCTCTATTGATCGCCAAGGTCGCTACGCTTACGGCAACCAGCCAAACATCGCTCGTTGGAACCTCGCCCGCTTGGCCGAGACCTTGCTGCCGCTCATTGACTCTGACGAAAAAGCGGCGATTGCCGCAGCGGCGAGCGCGGTGAACGCTTTCACCGATCGTTACGACGCCTATTGGCTCGACGGAATGCGGGCCAAGTTGGGTCTGCTAGTTTCCGCAGAGCCCGAAGATCTCGCTCTCGCCAACGATTTCCTGGCGGCGATGGACGAGGCACGGGTCGACTATACGCTTGGTTTTCGATTGCTGTCTAGCACTGCGCCGGGGGACAAGGCTTGGGCCGGGCGTTGGCACCGGCGTATAGCGGGGGCTGAGTCTACCGTGAGTGCCACGGTGCGCTCCGAGGCCATGAATCGGGTAAACCCGCTTTATATTGCTCGAAATCATCAGGTGGAGGCCGCGCTCGCCGCCGCCATTGACCAACAGAATCTATTGCCGTTTGAGAACTTATTAGAAGTGCTGGCTCATCCATTCACCCAGCGCTCGGGCCTCGAAACTTACACCGAACCCGCGCCGGGTGGCAGCGAAGATTACCGCACTTTCTGCGGCACGTAATTAGCCCACTATATTCAGTAAGCTGACGCTCTTCTGGCCATCGGTAAAGGCCGCCAGCTTGCCATCGGGCGAAAAGGCGACGGAGGCGACGCGGTGAGCGGCGGGCACCGTACGCACCACCTTGCCGGAAGCGGCCTCACGCAGGATGACATCGACCGGATGCTTCACCGTGATCGCGTTGAAGCCACCGGTAAGCAGGAACTTACCGTTCGGCGAGTAAGCTAATGCGGAGATCATTTCGCGTTGCCCGGCAAACTGAGTCTTCAATTTCCAGGTCTTCGTGTCCCAAAGATAAATGACGCGGTCCGCGCCGCCGGTGGCGAGCGTCTTGCCGTCCGGAGAAAAGGCCATGGCGAACATCGTTACGGGTAACTGCTCAATCAGCGTGAGTAACTCGCCATTGCGCGAATTCCAGGCGCGCACATTCGCGTCGTAACTACTGGCGACGACAATCGAGTTATCGGGGGAAATGGCGATGGTCGCCGTGCCACCGATGCCACCCGGTATCTGGACTCGTTCCCGGGCGTCAGTGGTTTCCCAGATGTGGACGATCTCTTCGCTGCCATTGCCCGCCACTCGCTCACTGCTCACCAGGAAGCGGCGGTCGGGGGACACCGCCAGATCCGAAGTCCGTGGCGTAGATCCGGGTAGACGGATGCCCACTTTCCCGGTCTGCAGGTTCCAGGTTTTAAGCTGCCCGTCTTTCCCGATGGTGGCCAGCACATCGCTGGCGGAGGGTAGGTCGGCCAAGCGGTCCCCTTCCACCAGCGGCAGGGTCAGCTTTGCTTTGCCCGTGGCAAGGTCCCAGACCCGCACTTGACGATCGCCGCACACTCCGGCAAGCGCGCCGTCGGAGGTGAAGGCCACCGCGTGTACGATGGCGTCGGCGGGAATGACGCGGTCAGCCGGCATCTTAGGCTTTCTCCAAGCAGATGTCGAAAGTGATCGCCGCGCGCGGGGTGCCGGGCGCTTCAATCAAAGTGACGGTACGCACTAAGTCGCGATGGCTCACGATGGAGCGCTTGGCGAAGTTCTTGTCGGGGTTGCCTTCAAAGAAAGGGTCGGTGGCGAAGTAGGCCTGCGTGATGAGCGTCTTGTGGCCGGGTGCGGAGATCATATAGTGAATGTGCTGTGCGGGGCGGTCGTCGTAGTGGCCGGGCAGAATCGTCTCCACCGCGTACTCGGAAGACTCCTCGACGATCAGGGCAGCGCGGTAGCGAAAGCCTTCGAGATCGTAGAGGCCGACGTGGTCGGCTTGCCACATTTCGATCCGCGCCCCGGGCACTTTTTCGCCCCGGGTGTTAGTCACCTTACCTGCCACGCGCAGCGGAAAGCCTGGCGCTCCTGGCGTGTGCAGTTCCCGCGACTTTGGCGCGCCCTTCTTAAAGAACGGGCCCAGAACATCGCGAGGCGTGGGCTTAGCAGCGTTCGCTTCGCCGTCTTGCCAGGCGGACAACAGTTGGGGTTGCGAAAGAGGAATGGCAGAGAGCAGCAGTCCTCCACCAATGCAGTTTTCGACGATTTCGCGGCGCGTCAAGCGGATAGTTTTCACAAAAGCCTCCGGCCCAAAGTGTATCACTGTAGTAAACTAGGGACTTGCAGCGCCTCTCCGCCATCCTGCTCCTCGCGCTCTTCAGCTTCACGCTGACGGCACCGGTATGGTCGGCGGATTCTGAAGCTAAGCTCCCTCCCTGCTGCCGTCGCGATGGAAAACACGGCTGCGGAATGAAGATGACGAAGCTGCCCTCCGGCGTTGCGTGGCGGGCAGTCACTCGCTGCGCGCTTTTCGGCAAGGGCGGAGTAACTCCCGCTGCGGCCAAGGCCATCATCAACCCACCCGGCGGCGTCATCACGCTCGCCCTCATCACTCATCCGTCGGCTATTGAACAAACCGAAGCTCGCTATCGGGTATCGTTCAGCCGCTCGCGCCAAAAACGCGGCCCACCCAGTCCGCTCTCCTAAATCGACCCTAACGCTGGAGTTCCGCCCGAAAGCCAGCGCCCTTTTCTGCCCATTGTTCTGAGGAGAGAGTTTCATGGTCCGTCAGTTATGCCTTTTGGCAACTAGTACTTATTTTCTATTCGCGCAGGAGACCGTACACCACGCCAGCGTAAGTGGCCGCATCGTCGACCCCAGTGGCGCTGTCGTCTCCGGCGCTAAAGTAACCGCCCGCAATATCGATACCAACCTAACCAACCGTGGCGAAAGCGACCGCGAAGGTCGCTTTCGTTTGCCGTATCTGAAGATAGGTGCTTATCAGATCATAGTTACTCAACCCGGGTTTGGCGATTCCGTACGCTCATTGACCCTGAATGCGGGTGGCGCTTATGAATTGGCGATTGCCTTGAAAGTGGGGATCGCGGAAACCCAAGTCACGGTGGAAAGTGAGTCGACGCTGCTGGAGGCCGCGCGCAGCCAAGTGGTCGGCACGGTGGCCGAGACGGAGGTCCGCGCCTTGCCGCTCAGCGGTCGTAACTTTCTTGACTTGGCCTTGCTCATCCCCGGCGTATCGCCCACCAACACGGGCAGTAACCAGCTCTTTGCCGAAACGTCAGCCGTCCCTGGGCAAGGAATTTCGGTGGGTAGCCAGCGTAACTTCTCCAATAGCTTCGTGGTGGATGGACTCTCCGCGAATGACGACGCCGCCGCTTTGAGCGGCATTTTTTACGGCCTCGACACGGTGCAGGAGTTCCAGGTAGTAACATCTGGAGCGCAGGCCGAACTTGGGCGCGCCCTGGGTGGCTTTATCAACGTGGTAACCAAGAGCGGCACCAATCGGCTGCGCGGCGACTTATACGGTTACTTTCGCAACCAGCGGCTGAACGCGGCCAATCCGCTCTCAAATAGTAGATTGCCGTCCACTCAGGCTCAGTATGGTGCCAGCCTAGGCGGACCCGTCATTCGCGATCGGACGTTCTTCTTTAGTAACTTCGAACAACGCCAGCTGAACCAGAGCGGCTTGATCACGATTACCCCGTCAAATCTCGCCGCCATCAACGCGCGCCTGGATGCGGTGGCCTTCGGCGGGCTTCGCCCCACCACCGGAATCTATCCGAACCCCATCCATCTCACCAATGTCCTGGCAAAAGTGGACCATCAGTTCAGTGCGCGTGACCAATTCAGCGTGCGCTATAGCCTCTATAATTCCACCAGCAGTAACTCGCGCGGCGCCGGTGCGTTGAGTGCGGCCACCGCCTCCGCTAGCCTCGATAATGCGGATCACACGATTGCGGTAAGTAACATCTACACTCTGTCTCCCCGCACGGTCAACGAGACGCGCGGGCAGTATACCCATAGCGACTTACTCGCGCTTCCGACTGACTTGGCCGGCCCGGCCGTCAGCATCGCGGGCATCGCCACCTTCGGCCGGCTCTCCGGTTCGCCGACCGGCCGCCTGAATCACCTCTATGAGATCGTCAATAACCTCTCCCACCAATCCGGCGCGCACGCCTTCCGGGCCGGGGCCAACTTTCTCTACAACGACACCACCATCACTTTTCCCCGCTCGGTGCGCGGCAGTTACGCGTTTTCGTCGCTGGCCAACTTCCTCACTGGCACTTACAACAACGCGGGGTTTACCCAAACTTTCGGCAATACCGTCGTTCCCCAAACCAACCCCAACGCCGGGCTCTACCTCCAGGACGAGTGGAAGGTGCGCCCATCGTTGACTCTGAACGCTGGTCTGCGCTACGAACTGCAATTTCTTCAAAGCATTGCGACGGACAAAAACAATGTCTCGCCGCGAGCCGGCTTCGCCTGGTCACCATTTGCTGCCCGGCGAACCGTCATTCGCGGCGGCTTCGGACTTTACTATGACCGTATCCCGCTTCGCGCCCTAGCCAACGCCCTTCTCTCCAGTGGCAACTCCACGACACTAAATAGTCAAAGCCAAATCAGCCTGAGTCTCTCCCCCACCCAGGCCGGCGCGCCAACCTTCCCGAACATTCTCAGCACGCCGCCAGCGGCCGGGTTGCTCAACTTCACCACGATGGATCCGCGCATGCAGAATGCCTATTCCACGCAGGGCAGCATTGAGTTTGAGCAGCAAATTGGCGCGCACAGCTCACTCAGCGTGGCCTACCAACACTTACGTGGCTTGCACCTCATCGTCTCCATCAACCAGAATGTGCCCGCGTGCGTTGCGGCCGGCACGAACAACGGCTGCCGGCCGAATGTGACGTTCGCAAATAATAGTCAGTATCGTTCTCAAGCCGATTCCAATTACAACGGCTTGCATATCTCATTCCAGCAGCGGCCAATCCGTTGGGGCAGTTACCGTATTTCGTATGCCTACTCCAAGTCACTCAATAATGTCGGGGAATTCTTTTTCAGTTCGCCCATTGACCCTTCGAACATCTGGCGCGACTATGGCCGCTCCGACGACGACCAGCGGCATCGGGTCACGTTCAACGGCGCGCTCAACTCGCCCATGGCTCCCGCTCACTCCGCTTGGCAGCACCTGAGCCATGGTTTTCAATTGAGCGGCTTTCTGCAGTATTACTCCGCCTTCCCGCTCAACCTCACTACCGGTGTCACCACCGTGCAGGGTACGGCGGGCCGGCCCTTCGTAAACGGCGACTTCATCAGCCGCAACGCCGGCTTCGGTAACGACTTTTTCAGCATCAACACCCGGGCCAGCCGCACCTTCGCACTGGGTGAGCACGTACGGCTGGAGGCGCTGGCCGAGGCCTTCAACCTACTCAACCATCGGAATAACTTGACCCGCAATGCCGTTTTCGGCGCTGGCGCTTATCCATCCACGCCGGCGGCCACCTTTAGCCAAGTAAACGCCGTGAACGACCCGCGTGGCATACAATTAGCTCTACGATTCCGATTCTAGAAAGAAAACGAAATGCTATTACCTGTTTTGGTTCTCTTAGCCTCCCGGATTCAGCCGGCTGACGTCGCGGTGCCGTTTCGGCAGCCGCAACTGGCGGCCGCGCATGGGCAGGTGGCGATGGTGTTCGGTGGCGGCCGCGCGATTTATTTCGCCGCTTCCGGCGATCAGGGACGTACTTTCCGCACGCCCATCAAAGTGGCCGAAGTAGGCGCCCTGGCCCTCGGACGTCACCGCGGGCCGCGCTTGGCGATTCTGAAAAATGTCATGGTGATCAGCGCGGTAGTAGGCGAGGGCGTGTCCAGTGGACCTCACGCCCATGGCTTGCCGGAAAGCGGCAACTTAGTGGCGTGGCGATCCACGGATCGAGGCACCACTTGGAAGCGCGCGGGTGCCATCAATGACGTGCCTGCGGCCGCCCGTGAGGGTCTGCACGCGATGGTGGCGGGCCCTGGTGGTGGGCTGTTTGCCGCCTGGCTCGACTTGCGCGCAACAGGGACGCAGCTCTATGGCTCGCGCTCCACCGACGGCGGTGTGACGTGGCAAAAGAATGTGCTCATTTACAATTCACCTGACGGTACTATCTGCCAATGCTGCCATCCTTCGCTTTCCATCGACGCAAGTGGCCGCATCTTTGCGATGTGGCGCAATTCGCTCGATGGCTCGCGTGACCTCTACGTCACGAGTTCTACCGACGGCAAGACTTTCACCTCCGCCCAGAAGCTCGGCACGGGCACATGGAAACTGAACGCTTGCCCCATGGACGGAGGAGCGTTCACGTTGGAAAGGGGTAAGGTGATTTCTGCTTGGCGGCGTGACAGTGAAGTCTTCCTCACGGATGCCGATGGCTCTGAACGAATGGTGGGCACCGGCAAGGATGTGGCCCTCGTCCAAAGCAAACGAGGCACTTACTTGGCTTGGACCCAAGATGGGGCCATCCAAGTATTGTTACCCCATGCGCCCACCTCTAAGATGGCCCCGAAGTTAATTGGCCCTGCCGGTGCATTTGTCAACTTACTCGCCCTGCCCGATGGTGGAGTGCTCGCCGCCTGGGAAGCCAAAGAGTCGGTCGAAACAACGCGGCTGGACTAGAGCTTAACTTTCACGCCCGCCCACGCCGCGCGTGGTGCGCCCGGTGCCAGGAACGTAGAACGCTGCAGCGGGTATTCACCGGCCGCCACGGGAAATGGGCGCGCCTGAAAGTTACCTTGCGGGTTGAAACCGGCGGGTCCCAGTTGGGCGCCCGAGTAGTACTTACGATTGAGTAAGTTAGTGGCTTGCACGAAGAACTCCAGGCGACCATTTAGCGTGTATCGTGCGCCAGCATTCAAAAGCCCGTAGCCAGCAGACTTGCCGTTACCTAGATAGTAAGTTCCATCAGGCTGGTGCAGATTGTTCTCATTTCCACGAGCATAAGCACTCGAAACGCCCACTGCGCCGAGATCCAAGGTCAGCTTTTGCTTCACCTGAATGATCGCGTAAGCCTTCACGGCATGCTGAGGCGAAAGAGGAATCGTGTTGCCTGGCAACACTTGAATTACACCACCGAGACCTTTGGCGGCAGCATTGTTCCGGCTATTGCTCCCACCCAGCAGCCTTTCGTATGTCTCGAAGGAAGCGTCAAGAAACGTATAGTTGGCTCCCAGGGTGAGCCGTTGACCAACGCGGCTACTGGCCCCGGCCTCGAAACCCTGCCGTAGCGTGCGGCCGAAGTTCTTGAAGTAACCGTAGCCGGTTTGGGGTGCGGCAATGAAGATGATATCTTGGCGATTGTCCGCACGGAACCATCCAAGATTCCAAGTGCTACGCCGTTCGGCGCCGCCGCTGCGTACGCCCGCTTCAAGCGTGCGAGTCACCACTTGCCGCAGCGGCGGGTCACCGGCCATGGAGTTGGGCAACTTACAGGGTGTATTCGGATCGGCGCAGCCGAGTTCAATCGAAGTGGGCGCGCGGCTCCCTTCGCTGTAATTGAAATAAGTGTTGAGCGCGGGTGTTACAGGGAGGGTGATTCCGACTGCTGGATTAAAACGGCTGAATATGTGGCGGCCGCTCAGCGAACCAGTTCCCGTAGGTAGAATACGATCCCAGTTCTGCACGATGGTGCGATTGAAGCGCCCGGACGCGGTGAGCGTCACCTTGCCGATAGTCAGGGTATCGGTGGCGTAAAGGCTGCCGGTTTGAATATGGCCATCGAGGTTGACGCGGGCATCGTAGGGTTCGCCGTCAATATCACCGGCAGCTACGCCGTCGGCGAACGCGCCCAAGCCGATGATCGCCCGGTCAGCATTCAGGTAACCCAATTCCGCCGTTTGAGTGAAGCCGATCTTACTCCGGTCCCAGGCGCCCCCCAAGGTAAATTGGCCAGCCACGTTACTAAACCAACTCAATTGTCCGGAAGTGCCGTAGTTGTGTTGTCGGCTGCGGGATCGGTTGATGAGCCCGTTGCATTTCTCGCCCGGTTCGTCGCGTAACAGCACGTTGCCGATACAGCGCCAGAAGGGGAAGGGAGTGTTGGCGGCGGTGGCTCCGCTGGCGGGCACTCCAGTGTAGCCGGCTGCGGCCAACGCTGCGCGTTCCGCCGCGCTGGGCTGATACACGGATTGATCCAGGGAGTTTTCGTTGATGTCCCCGTTGAAGGCGTTAGTGCGAATGTAACGGTAGTAAGCGTTCCCGAAGAAAGTCATCTTGTCGCTTAGATTGCGCCTAGCCGTGAAGTTCAGCAGGGGCGAGCGATTGCCCGTGGCATCGTGTCGTGTGTATAGGCTGCGGTAATCGCGCTCAAGTAAGCGAAACTCCTGCAAGCCGTTCCCATTGAGTAAGTTATTCGCATAGCCCACGCTGAGCCCGAGCGTGGTCCTGGCGCCCTGCCAACCGAGCTTGCCGAAAGTCTGCCGCACGTTCGAAGCCGACGACTCGCGCCAACCATCTTCGAAGAAGAGATTGCCGGCTACGTACCAATCGAGCCCCCGTTGATTCGAGCCGCCGTGTTCAAATTCCGTCACCCGGCGTCCGAAGCTGCCACCGCTGAGTTGCAGCGACGTGCCAGGCTGACTGCGGCCATCTTTCGTTTGCACGGCCAACGAGCCGCCCAGCGTATTGAGCCCAAACAGCGGATTCGACCCGGGCATCAGCGTGATCTCCGCGATCGCTACCCGCGGCATCAAATCCCAGCTCATCACATCGCCGAAGGGCTGATTGAACCTCACCCCGTCCACGTAAACCGAAAGGCCCTGTGGCGTCCCCAACAGCGGAGAAGCCGTATAACCGCGATAGTTCACGTCGGGCTGAAATGGATTGCCTTGTACCTCATTGATGTAGACGCCATTGAACCGGCGGCTGATGAAATCCGCCAAGTTGAGGGCTCCGCTTTTCTCAAAGTCGAGCGCATTGGCCGTCTGCGCAGTCACCGGCAACTCGTCGCGCGTGACGCCTGTGCCGGCCAATGGTGTGGTGCCAATCACGGTGACACTGTTAGCCGCTTGGCCCAGCCCCAGCTTCACCACTTGCAGCACCGGGGTCGGTCCGTCCACCACCAGCGTCATCGATTCGGCGGCAAAGCCCGTCTGGCTCACCTCCAGCCGATAGCGGCCGTAAGGCAGGCTGCCGAAGGTATGCCGGCCCTGGCCATCGGTGGCAAAAGGGACGGCATTCAAGCGGCCCGTGGCCCGCATGGGGGCCGCGCTCGAATCCTGCACCGAAAGCCGGATCTCGCCCCGCAGTATTTGAGCAGAGAAGAGCAACAAAGAAAAGAGCGAAAGCACATCTAAACATTCTTCTCAGCGCCTTCCTGTTCAGACAATTTGCAGGTAACATCGAAAATAGCTTGAACAGAGTGGCATGGAAAAGAATTTAGAGATAGACATCGAAGCGCCACCGGCAACACTAGCCGACGAGGTGACCGCGCTTTTCTACGCCGATCGCGCGCCGCTGTTGCGGTATCTCCTGTCGATGGGGCTGCCGGTGCCGGTGGGCGAAGAGATAGTGCAGGAGGTGTTCTTGTCTTTGTTCCAGCATCTGCGCTGCGGCAAGTCGCGTGAAAATCTTCGCGGCTGGATCTTCCGCGTGGGTTATAACTTGGCTTTAAAGGAACGGCAGCGCGCCGCGCGACAACAGCCGTTGAACCTCGGGAACCCAGGGCCGTGCCATCAACCGGACCCCGAGCAATCCGCCGCCCAAAGCCAGAACCATCGGCGCTTGTTGGCGATCATCGGAGCCTTGCCCGCCCTGGATCAGCATTGCCTGCATTTGCGCGCCGAAGGGCTCCGCTATCGTGATATCGCCCAGGTGCTGGACATTTCGCTAGGCTCCGTCGCGCTGATCCTTAGCCGCTCCATTCTCAAAGCCACTCAGGCGGATGCTCTGTAGCCATGCCTCACCATATCTCTGATGCCGAGTTACTGCAGTGGCTGGATGGCGAACTTATTGCAGGCCGTGCCGCCGTCATCGACGAACATGTGCGAAATTGCTATCCCTGTCTCGCCCGGCAGTGCGAGTTACAAGATGGTTTAGCCCGCTATTTCCAAGCTCGCTCCGCTTTGCTCGACGGGCAAGTGCCCCTGGTCGACGGCCCGGCCGCTAAGTTCGCGGCACGTATGCGGACGATGCCGCCAGTCACTCAACCCTCACGCACCTGGACGCTGCCGGCGATCGCTCTGGCCGCTGCGATGGCCCTCGCCGGATTCTGGTGGATTACGAGCCATGCCGAACGCCCCATGAAGCCCAACGCCCGTCTGACTCCCGGCAAGACTTTGGCGTTGTCCCGCGAACAGGTCTGCGCCGTTCCCGCCGACGATGATCAACGCATCGTGCCCGCGTCCATGGCCGGCCAAGTCTTCGACAGTTACGGCATTCGCCCCACCCCGCGCAGCTATGAAGTGGACTATCTGATCGCGCCCGCCCTGGGTGGTGCCACCGACGTACGCAACCTTTGGCCTCAGCCCTATGCCGGCGGCGTGTGGAACGCTCGCGTCAAAGATGCCTTGGAGAATCAGCTGCGTCGGCTGGTGTGCGCCGGCACGGTGGACCTGCCCACCGCTCAGCGCGAAATCGCTACCGACTGGATCGCCACTTATCGCAAGTATTTCCAGACCGACCAGCCTTTGGCCGCGCACGCCCATTATCTAAAAGATCGCCCCTGGGAGTAACTGAAGCGATACAATTGCTAAGCCATGGATCGACGTTTATTCCTCACCGCCACCGGCGCACTCACGCTCACCAATTGTGGAGAGGCGCCTAAGTCCGCCGCCCCTCCCATGACAGCCTCGCCGCCCCCCACCGCCATCATCGACGCCCACCATCATTTCTGGATGTATACCAAGAAAGACTACGGCTGGATCAGTGACAAGATGACCGCCATCCAGCGCGACTTTCTGCCGGTGCATTTGGCCGAAACGCTGAAGGAAGCCGGCGTCAATGGCGCGGTCTCGGTGCAAGCCCGCCAGAATCTTCTGGAGACCCGCTTCCTGTTGAAGCACGCCGGTGAGAACGAGTTCCTCCGCGGCGTAGTGGGCTGGGTGCCGCTGGTTGATGCCGACGTCGGCAAAGCGATTGAGGAGTTCGCGGGGCAAGCCAAGCTGAAGGGCATGCGCCACGTGCTGCATGACGAGGCCGACGACAATTACATTCTGCGGCCGGACTTTAACCGCGGCATAGCTCAACTGAAGGCCTTCAAGCTGCGCTACGACATCCTGATCTTCGAGAAGCACTTGCCCCAAACGATCCAGTTCGTCGACCGCCACCCCGACCAGACTTTCATCCTGGACCACATCGCCAAACCCAAAATCAAAGCCCACATCATGGAGCCATGGAAGCAGAACCTCCTCGAACTGGCCAAGCGGCCGAATATTTACTGTAAGCTCTCCGGCATGGTAACCGAAGCGGACCACGAAAAGTGGACCCCTGCCGACTTACAACCTTACATCGATACTGTGCTCGCTGCCTTTGGGCCCAAGCGCCTGATGTATGGTTCGGATTGGCCAGTCTGCCTGCTCGCCTCGCCTTACAAACGCTGGTTCGATACGTTGAGCGCGGCCATCAGTAAGCTCTCCGATACCGAACGCGCTCGCATTCTAGGCGGTACGGCAATTGAAGCTTACGCCCTCTAGGCGTTCTTCCACGAGCACCTACGACCAAACAACCGAACCCCGACCGTAAGGAAGGGGATCCTGCAAACCGAGAACGCCTTAGCGCTCGGGCATCCGGGCCGCAGAACGTAAGAAAGCGTAGTAACTCACCTCGATGCGTTCACCCGCGCCAATCCAACGATAAGTCGGCGTGCCGAATAGTCGAGCTCGATCGATCATTTGGCGGCGCGATTCGGGAAAGGGCGACACGCCAAACTCCATGCCGCGCGTCTCGGTCACCGAATTCCACGGCGGAATGGAGCGCTCCCGGCGCTCCTCCCAGGTGCCCAGCCATGGGAAGTCCGCTGTGCGCCACACGTAACCGAGTAGGAGTTGATGGCGCGGTGACCACGCCAGGAAATGGGCTCTCTCTCTAGCCGGATCCATGAGATGAGTGGTGTAGCCGCTCGCCTTTGCCGACCCAGTAAATCGGTCAAGGTTGACGTGCTGCCGTGGGTCGTCTTGTCGGTCCTGCTCGCGCATCGTCGGTGCGGAGAATTGCGTTTGCCCGCTCTCCAAAAACGGCGGCCCCAGGGTGACGTGCTGCGTCCAAGCGATGGGGCGATCTTCCTTCGCCAAGTTAGTAAGGACCTCGTGAAAATGGAGCTTGTCCCCGTCCAGGCGCAACGTCCGCGAAAATTCTAAGCTGGCACCGGGCACAGTTACCTGGGCCTTCAACGAGTCCGTCTCACTAGCGATCGTCCAAGCCCTCACGCCGGCTTCGCCATGGACATCCGCACCGGCCAGCGCTTCGGCTTCTGAAGGCTCGCCGAATAGATCGAGGCAAAGGCTATGTCCATGAATGCCGGCCAATAGCCGGCTCTCGCTCCCGTTGCCGTATTCGGGGTGCTGCGCCGCCACATATGTGGAGGGCTCCATGGTGGGCCACGGTGGTGTCCAAAGAGGGTTGATGCCGCTGGCCCGGTGAGTCAGTGCGGCGATGTGGCCGCCTTCCACCAAGACGACCACGCTGAGATGGTCGTTTTCGATTTGGTGCGCGCGGCGTCCGCGGTAGCGAATTTCGCTCATGGGCATCCTCTCAAGAATAGCCCCTTACAATTGGGACATGGCTTTGCTGATGTATGTCTCCTGGCTGCTCGTCGTTCCGTTTTGGGAGTCAGCGCCGCCAGTGGAGTGGAGTGAAGAACAACTGATCTTGCTGTTGAACAACTCCCCCTGGGCGCAAACGGTCGACGGCGGCCGGTCCACTCGGCTGCCGGGCCCGCCGGTACTGATGTACCTCGCCAGCGCGACCCCTCTGCGCCAGGCCGAAGAGGAGCTGATCCGTCGGCGTTACAAACAGCAACCGGACCTGCACGCCGCCATTGTTGACGCGCGCGAGGAGTACCAGGCTTATCTCGCCGAGCAGGCCGGCAAAGTGATCGTCGTCGCCATTCCGCTCAAAGCCAGTGCGCTCGCCGACGTGAGCGAAACCAAGCGCATGGAAAGCGAAAGTCTGCTTCGCGTGGGGAAGCGGAAGGTGAAAACCACGGGGCATTTTCCGCCCACTCCGGCTGACCCCATTCTTCGCCTCATCTTTCCCAAGGATCTCCCCGAAGGCACCAAGGAGTTCACCGTGGAAGTCTATTTGCCTTCAATCCCCGCACCATATCGTAGCGCTACTTTCCGAGTGAAAGATCTGGTCTATCGCGGCCAACCGGACCTATAAGCTTCTCCATTTCTTCTCCCTCGACAGAAGACAGCAACCCCTCGAATTTTGTATAATTTAGAAGTAGTTAGCCGCGCACTGGGCGCGCGCGATCAGATCCGCGTTCACTGATCTGGCAAACCACAATTTTTAGCGCGAAGGTTTCGGAGAATTTCGGCATGGCAGCAAACGACAACACGTATGACTCAACGAGCATCAAGGTCTTAGAGGGCCTGGAAGCTGTGCGGCTTCGGCCGGCGATGTACATCGGCTCCACTCGCGAAGCCGGACTGCATCATTTGGTGTACGAGGTGGTCGACAATTCAGTGGACGAGGCGCTGGCGGGCCACGCCAATTTCGTGGAATGCACCATTCACATGGACAACTCGGTTACCGTCACGGACGACGGACGCGGCATTCCGGTCGACATCCACAAGGAGGAGGGCATCTCCGCGGCGGAAGTGGTACTCACCAAGCTCCACGCCGGCGGTAAATTCGATAGCAACAGTTACAAAGTATCAGGCGGTTTGCACGGCGTCGGAGTAAGTTGCGTGAATGCGCTTTCGGAAACCTTGCACCTGGAAATTTGGCGCGACAAAGCCACTTGGGAGCAGGATTACGAACGCGGCGTTCCGAAGTACCCATTGCGCGAAGTAGGCCGGACCAAGAAGACGGGCACTAAAATCACGTTCAAACCGGACTCCACCATCATGGAAGTTACCGAGTTTAATTACGACACGCTGGCCCAACGGCTGCGTCAACTCGCCTTCCTGAATAAGGGCCTCAAGATTGTTCTTACTGACGAGCGGCAGGATCCGATTCGTACGGATGAGTTTCTGTACGAAGGCGGCATTGCCGAGTTTATTAAGCATCTCAATCGCACCAAGCAAGTTCTGCACGAAAAGCCGATTTATATCGAAGGCGAGCGCGAAATTCCCAATGGTACTTTAAGCATGGAGATTGCGCTGCAATACAACGACAGCTACGCCGACCAAGTCTTCAGCTTCGCCAATAACATCAATACGGTGGACGGCGGCACGCACTTATCGGGTTTCCGTTCCGGCCTTACCCGCACCATCAACGCCTATGGCAACGCCTCGGGCATCATGAAAGAGAAGGAAGCCCTCACGGGCGACGACGTGCGCGAAGGCCTAACCGCCGTCGTTAGTGTTAAGATTCCCCAGCCGCAGTTCGAAGGACAAACCAAAGGCAAGCTGAATAGCGATATTGCCGGCTTTGTGACGCAGTTAGTGAATGAGAAGCTCGGCGAGTTCTTCGATAAGAACCCCGGCGTCATGAAGAAGATCGTATCTAAGTCGATTGACGCCTTGCGCGCCAGAGAAGCGGCCCGTAAGGCCCGCGACCTCACTCGCCGCAAAGGCGCTCTCGATTCCGGCGGATTGCCGGGTAAGTTAGCTGATTGCCAGGAGCGCGATCCAGACCGTTGTGAGTTATTCCTGGTCGAGGGTGAGTCCGCCGGCGGCACCGCCAAAAGCGGACGTGATCGCAAGTACCAAGCGATCTTGCCGCTTAAGGGCAAGATCTTAAACGTCGAGAAAGCGCGTTACGACAAGATGCTGGGCCACGAAGAAATTCGGGCCATGATTACCGCGCTCGGTTGCGGCATCGGACCGGAACTCGATGTTACTAAGTTGCGTTACGGCAAGATCATCATTATGACGGACGCCGACGTCGACGGTTCGCACATCCGCACGCTGATCCTGACCTTCTTCTTCCGCCACATGCAGATCCTCATCTCCACGGGTCATCTGTTTATTGCCCAACCACCGCTCTACCGCATTAAGAAGGGTAAGAGCGAGAAGTATCTGAAGGACGACAAGGAATTCACCAAGGAAATTCTTCGCCGCGCCACTGACTCATTGGAAGTCGTGGTCGGTGAAGGTCCCACGGCGCAGACTGTCGAAGGCGCTGAGCTCCGGCAGTTTCTTACCGCGCTCGACGAATTGGGTCTGGCGGCCAAAGCTGCCGAGCGTCGGCTGCGCGATTCGCGCGTTGTCGAAATGCTCACCTCGCCTACCTTGGTGCTCGACAATAAAGAGGACTTCAAGGACAAAGCCAAGCTGCAAGAGGTGTACAACGGCATGGTGAAAGCCAAGATCCGTTGCGAGCTGCGCGAAGACGAGGCGCATTCGGCTTGGATGCTGGTCTACTTCGATCCGATGAACGCCGAACGCGCCATTAGTGTCGATTTCGCCGCCCAGCCCGAATTCCGTAAGTTGCGCGCGCTGTCGAAACAAGTTTCTAAGTTCTCGGCGGGCCCGTTTGTGACGGTCCGCGACAACCGCCGAAGTGACCTTATCCCTACTTGGCGGGAACTCCTCACCAAGGTTAAAGAGGAGGGCATGAAAGACGCCAACGTCCAGCGCTATAAGGGGCTGGGCGAAATGAACTCTACTCAGCTCTGGGATACGACCATGAATGCGGAAACCCGCAGCTTGTTACGCGTCGAACTAAGTGACTTAGTGGAAAGCGATCAGATCTTCTCCACCCTGATGGGCGAAGACGTCGAAAGCCGCCGTAAGTTCATCGAAGAATTTGCCTTGGACGTCCGCAACTTGGACGTTTAATCACTTATTCGCCATCCGCGCCTTGCAGCCAGGATGGCTGCGAATACACCGGCTCCACCCAGCGCCAGATCTCGTCCGTCGCGTCGCGGCCGTCCGCCACCCGGAATACCAATCCGCTCAGGCCGCGTTGCTTGATGAGCGCATGCGATGTCACCCATTGCGCAAACTCTTTCCGCGGACCCGCCATCAGCCCCAGCGCCAATGCCTCATCCACAAACCCCTGCACCTCGGCCATCACCGCCGCGTACTCAGAGCGCAAGAGCCGGGCCTGCTCGGCAATCCACGCCCGCAGTTCCTCAGGTACCTCTACCGTAGTCGACTCCGGCGTTTCGCCGGCCCGTAATGCCGCCCAAACCGTCTTGCTCGACGTGCCAAAGATCAGCCGGTGCAGCCGGACATATTCGTCCAACTTCACCTTGGCCCGCGTGCCATCGGGCCAACGCAGCACGAAGCCCTCGCCATCGGTCTCCGGAATGGCACGCGGATCCTGGATGCCATAGAACTGCGCGCGGCGAATCTGCACGGGCAGAGATTGCCAGGTCGCGGTATCGGCCCCGGCCCGATCCACCGAGCCCAGCGCCACCAGCTGCTCCAGCCCCCCGTAGTCAACCACGATGCGATTGCCGGGGTAAACGGCCTCCATCAACACCGTTTCGCCCACCGGGGGATGATACGCTGGCACCTGCTTAGCAAACCAGCCGGCGGCCCACACCGCTTGCTCCGACTCGAAGCTGCCGCGCGTCGAAAACACCCGCTCGCCTTCATAAGAGAACAACAGTATCAAGCTGCCGTCCACCTTCTCCCAAAACTCCGGGTGCCCGCCGGGCAGCGCCGTCAGTTGACTCAGGTTGAAGAATTTAGCAAAGCCACGGCCAATCACCTGCCCCGCCTCGTCCAGCACCAAGCCCCGCGCATCGCGCAGCACGGCCGGCCAGTCATGCGCCTTATAGTCGAATTGGGCACGCTGAGAGTAATTGTAAATCCACAGGGGCAATCGCGCATGAGGGCGCCGCGTGCAATAGCCGGTCGCGACGAGTTCGTGTAGCTCTTGGAGTTTGGGGTAAAGCACAGGTAAGCGCTTTCAGGTTAGCACTCGCCCCTACCAATAGAAAAAGCCGGACCAAAGCCCGGCTCTTACTCGCCAAAAGGCTGACTTACTTCTTGGTCACGCGCATGGACACGCGACGATTCTTCTGGCGGCCCTCTTCAGTGCCATTGTCGGCCACCGGATGCGCGTCGCCATAACCTTCCGACGAGAGGCGCTTGGGGTCAATACCCATCTTCACCAACTCGCCCACCACGGTGGCGGCGCGGTCGGCCGACAGCTTCATATTGGCCGCCTTGTCGCCCGTGTTGTCGGTGTAACCGCCGATTTTGATCTCGACGTTGGGGAAAGCCTTCAGGATGCTGGCGACGCTGGTAAGTTGGTCCTGCGACTCCACCTGCAGCGTAGCCTTGGCCGTATCGAACAGCAGACGGTCGAAGTCAAACCAGGTGGTCTTGTCGACCAATTTAGTGGCGTCTTCGATGAAGTCAATCAACCGGGTCTCGACGCCCAATTTCGGAATGCTGAGTTCGACGCCGTTCGGCAACTTGCGTTTAAACAGATCGCCCAGCGCGGCCCACATGGAGTTCACGGTGGTCGCCACCGCCGTCTCAGCCGTCTTGGCCGTCCCCTTAACCACCACCGCCACTTGCGGCTTCGGCTGGTTCATAAACCAATAGAGACCGCCCAGCAGCGCGATCCCCAACACCACCGGCCACAGCCAGTTCATGCTGGCCTTGGGTACTTCAGGAATCGCCGGCATGGACATCTTCGGCAGGCCACCGCTCAGCAGCGCGCCAATGCCGCCCGGCAGCAGGCCCGCCAAGCTGGGCGATTCGCTGGTCAACATCTTGCCGAGCGAAGCCGCATTCAACCCGCCTTCGGAGATCTTCTGGCTCAAAAGCCCCATCACTAACGGTGCCGCCATGCTGAGGATGCCGGAAGCTGACCCACTCTTCAAACCCGCCGCGCGACCCACCGCATCCGTAATGGCCACCTGATTCGAGCCCAACACCATGCCCAAAAACTTGCCACCCAAGTCAGTAATTGCTGAATTCGGCGTGCCGCCCGCCAACGACGCCAAGCCACCCCGCAAATCGGTACCACCCGCGCCGCTCGTCATCAGACTCAGAATTTGTCCGAGAAAACCGGTATCTGTCGCCTTACCTGCCAGGCCAGTCAGCAGCGTCGCCGCCCCCCCCAGCAAACCCTTTTGCACGGCACCCTCTGGCTCGCCCAGGCGCGATGCCAAGCTCCCCAAAATTTGCGGAGTGATCAGACTCCCCAGCGTCTCAACAATTGACATAGATACTTCTCTCTTCTCTCTAAACGTGAAGTCTCGGCGGCTCAGGCCCACCGGAACACGACGTTTAGTGTTGCATACCCCCATGTGCGGGGAAACCCCTCCTTCGCTTAAAATTTTCTAAGTCGGGATGGCAGCAGTATGTTGCTTTTACATACACGCGCGAGGCTTCAACTGAAGCAAAACCCAACGGCCGTTAAGTGGCTCGCGGGATGCCAAAGAGCGACGAACGAACCTCCGCCAATGGCGCGGACGTGGCCGCGACTGGACTGGAATCCAGGGCTTCACGAATCTGGCGTAGGGCTAACCGCACCCAGGTCTTCACCGTCCCTAAGGGAAGCTGTAACCGCTGCGCTATTTCTGATTGGGAAAGTCCATCGAAGTAAGCCAGTTCGAGCAATTGCCGGTGCTTCGGATTGAGACGGTTCAGGGCGGCCCTGATGTCCGTCGCTTCCGCATAAAGCTGCCAACCGTCCGGCGCGCTGCCAGCGGCGACGGCGTGGTCCAGGGTCTCGATGGACACATTCCTCCGTGATTGCACGGAGCTGCGCGATCGCCAGTAATCGATTGCGCCGCAGCGAGCGATCAATAGCACCCAGTGGCAGAGGCTGCCTCGACCCACATCGAATGTCGGGGAGCGATGCCATACACGAAGAAAGACATCTTGAGTAACATCCTCCGCCGCGGCCGAGTCGCGAGTAATCCGGAGAATGATCGAGAAAACTGTGGTTCCCATGCGGTCATACAACTCGGCCAGCGCTTCGGCGTCACGCGCCCGCAGGCGATCCGCCAGTAGCCGGCTCTCCTCTAAGCTGAAAAAGGGCCGTCGAAACGAAACCGCTTCAGAATCGCCTACGAGTGATGGCTGCATCGCCCGAACGCTACTTCCCAACCAATGCGGGCACGTCCAGGTGGGCTGCCAGAAACCAGACCTGCATCTCGTTCGCCTTGAGTGCCCCACTGACTAGCAGATCGTTGGTCCCGTCGTCACCGGAATCGGCACTCTCCTTCGCACCTTTCCGGACGGCGTCAATCAGCAGCTCATGAGCCGTCAATAGACGGCGAACTTGGACGGCCGGTGCCTCACGCCCTCGCGGAGGACGCTCAATTTGCGTCATTTCCGCCACATCCGCCGCCATCGCCAAGCTGACGCCGCCCAGTTGTTGGATCCGCTCGGCGATTTCGTCAACCAGCGTGTCCAGCTCTTCATAATGTTTGTCGAACAGCAAATGAAGCGAGTAGAAATCGGGCCCGGCCGTCTGCCAGTGGTGCTTCTTATAAAGATCCCGCAGGGTCATCGTGTCAGCCAATACTTGGTTCAACGTGTTCACGCTGGCGAGGCAAACGTCCTCTTTGAGGCGGATTGGTCGCTTAATGATCGTTCCGTAGGCCTGAATTTCTATGGAAGGCGTCATGGCCAACGGCGCTTTCGGTTTGTGTGTGTTTTTGGGGTTTTTCATTAGATGGGCTCCCTGTTTTGACGATCGCCGCAGCGCCAGATCGGGGAGGATCGGCGCTACGGCTTGGCACGCCCGGACCAACATGGGCGCGTTGAGCTGCAACATAAGCGCGTCCGACTGTTTTGGAATCCCGTCCACATCCCGGTTGCCCAGGAACCAATCAGAAATTCGCCGTATTCACGCTCCCGGCGGGATCGTCTTGTTCCTCTCTTGCACGCGGAAGGCCAATGGCGCATTGTTGACCCGCGACACCAAACTTCGGCAAAAGATGCACGCTTCGGTGGGCGAATCAGCAATATCGATGCACAAAGGACGGTGAGGAAGCCTTTCTTTAATGCTCGGGCCGACCTCCTAGCCCACGGCGTTAGCCGTGGGGTGAAACCCCAATAAGAAGCACCCCACGGCTGACGCCGCGGGCTAGAATGGCGACTCCCCTCGCTAGACGGAAAGTAAAAATCATCCAGTCATCACACTAGTACTGCGACCGCTTAGAAAGGCACTACTGATAGCCCATGCGGAGGCGGGCGTCTTGCCGAGTAAAGCGCCAGTGGATTTTGGTTTGTGCGGCATTCGTCGTCCGATTCCAAGCCCGCGTTGCTG
>JAYVRS010000566.1:0-5514 GCA_043776185.1 Bryobacteraceae bacterium
CATGATACTTCCCTCTGGCGGGGATTGCACGGGAAATCGCGGGCCGCGGCAAGCGCTGTGCGCTGGGCGATTGCTTGGAGGCAAGGCTGGTTTGGCTGGGTTACCACCTTCACCCGGAGTCATGGCCCAGTCAACGACCAACCCAACCCGGTGGGTCAAAAGTGGGACAGAGGCGCGGAATCGTGCACTTACCGACGCCAGGGAAATTTACGTCGCGGGGATCACCACCGTCACCACGCCAGGTTCCACGATGCGCATGGTCTGCACCACGGGTCCTTCCGCACCCACGACGGTGATCTGGTAGTCCCCTTGATAGACCCGCCTGGTGACGCTGCCGTCTTCCGCCGTGCGGCCTTCCGCATTCGTCCACCATTCCTGAAACAGCAACCGGTTGTAGGCGAGCGCGTTCGGCTTCGAGGTCCAATCGGCGGCATACATCGCTCCCGGCGGTAACCAGTGCCGCGACGCCCAGAATCCCCACATCAGATAATCGGTAAACTCCGGCCGGCTGAAAACCAGCGTCATGAAATCTTTGGTAAACGCGGCCTGCGCCGCTTCGTCGGAGCTGTTGTAGTCGTACTCGGTGATGGCCAACGGCAGTCCGAACTTCGCAAAGCGGTCGATGACGGTTTGCACCCTGGAGAGCGGCCGGGTGCCGCCAAAGTGCGCTTGTAGGCCAATCGCGTCCAACGGCGCGTTGTTCTGGCGCATCCACTGCAGCACGCGGACAAAGTAGTCTTCATGCGATGCCACATTGGCGGACTCGATATTGGCATAGTCGTTCAGCACTAACTGCGCCATCGGATCCAGTTTCCGCGCGTGCCGGAACCAAGCCAACAGTTCTTCATTCCCCAACTGTCCCTTGGACGGCACCACGCCGTTTACCCCGTCCAGACGCCCCTGCACATCGAAGTTGTCGAATGGCTCATTCACCACATCCCATTGGTAGAGCTTGCCGGCCACACCGGGATCGCTCAGCACATTCTCAAAATGTTGGGTGATGCGGGTGCGCAAGGCGTCGCCGGTCAGCCTTTGCACGTCAGCCGGCATGTTCCGGTTTGACGGCCAGATGAGGTTGTGTCCACGAACGGCAATATCGTGGCTCAATAGCCACTGAATCCCTTCCCGCGTCTGCGCCTGTTCAAAGGAGGGCCGGCAAGTGGCGCACTCCCAGAGCGGCCACTTCAAGTCGTTCTCCAGTACCGAGGTCGTGAAGTGGCTAGCGATCCGAGAGCGGTAGATCTCGTTATCCTGTCCGGGCTGCTTCAGGCCGTTGGCGGTGACGGCGGTTCCGAAGCGGAAGGCGTGCCGTAGTTGCTGCATGCGCACTTCGACATCCGGCATGGGCTTTCCAGCGGCATCCACGACGATCACCTTCAGGGGGGTCTGCCGCATGTCTTCGATCCGTTGGCGCGCCTGGCTGAGGATACGCTCCTGCGCCGGGTCTACGACGACTGCGGGCCTATTCGGTAACCGGCCCAGGTCCGCCAAGGGGCCATAGTTTAATAACTCCACATTCGCGATCTCAAACCGTTGCGGACCCGCCGCAAACTGAAACTGTAAATGCGCTGTCCGCGGCTGATAATTGTCATTGGCGTGAAACGGAACCTGTAGTAACTGCCATTCGTCGTTGACGAGCGGAAAGAAGAAAGTGACTGACTTGTCATTCGGCGCGCTATTGCGCTCATAAACCACTTGCCCCATCAAGGGGCCCTGGTCTTTACCCTGCAGCAACCGGGCGTAAAAACTGAGTAAGACGGCATCGTTTTTGTTTACCGCCGCGGTGGTTACCCAGCCTAACTGGGCGTTGTAGATGAATGGCGAGGTGCCATTTACCTGAATCTGGATGGCCTCAGTTAGCCCCGGGCCGCTGGCTGGTACTACCTGAGCCGAGCCGCCGCCGACCGAGTTATCGAAAAAAGCCGAGTAAGTGCGCGCGCTATTCAGCGGAATCAACGATTCCACGGGCGCCGGCGGCGGACCAGGCGCTCCGCGATTGACTAACTGAATACCGCCGAGCTCATAAGTCTGCGGACCCAGACCATGGCGAAAGATCAGGCGCAGTGCACTGGTGTCGAGGGCCGCTGGCGCGACAACCGGGAACGAGTACTTAGCCCAAGTGGAGAGGTTACAGGGAAAAACGGTCTCGAGCCACGGGGCAGCGCCGTCAGTTTCGAGACTGACGGTAGCTCTCAAGTTATAGAGATCGGCGGGCGCCACCTTGCGCACCCAGAACGTAAGCGTCAACCGGTCCCCCGCGCCGAGGGGGACGGCATTCGTCCAAGAGAGCGTGGCATCGGCGAGTACACGCCCCGGCTGCGACGTCGTCACTCGCAAGGCTTGAGTAAAACCGGGACCCGCCGCCGAAACTGACTGGACTCCGGCCCCTTCGCTCACCATCGAAGCGGGCAAATCGTTCGGCAAAAGAGACTGGGCCGGTAATGCGGCGGCGAGAAGCAAGGCGTACTGGCAGATGCGGGTGCACATTGTCTCCATGGTAGCCACCTATCTCGGCTTCGTCCACTTCAGATGCCCGCGCATTGAGGCGGCGCATAGAGCCCACCGTGCATTCCGCACGCCGGTACTTGTGCTTGCACGCATCACGAGGTCGCATAGGTTCTCCGCCATCGTGCGCCAGAGTAGCAGCTACCGGCCAGCGACGATGGAGTGGTCCCGGGTGAAGCGGGTGCTGCTGCCCACCACGCGGTTCTCTGGCTGAGAATCTCCAACTTAGTCCCAGAAAAAGGTGGCGGTGGGCAGGAAACTAATGACCGACGCCGAGTGGGCTCAGGGAATTTCACCCCGAGCCTTTCTGTTCCTTTCCCTTTTCACCGCCAAGTAGGCTCTCAAATTCCAAACTAGCGCCTAGTCTAGAGCCACGCCGGCTGGGCACCGCTGGTTTTTCGGACGCGTAGGTGACTACTACTCTATTCCCATCGTGCCATGCGGAATTTGCCTACCGTTTTCGGTAAGCTTCATTCACCCAAGCTGGCGGGTCCGGCTCCCAGACGATGGGCATGCCTTTGCCGACTCCCCAGCGGTGAATCCACGAGATGCCCTTGTCCCCCACGAAGGACTCATCCACAGCATAGAGCGGATCCTTCATCGCCTCCGTCAAGGACACGATCCGGTAGCCGCGCCGCTTCATCATCGCGATCAGTCCCGGCAGGGCGTCGTGGTTCAACTGATTGGCGTGGATGAGCAAGGTCTGCGCGATCTCGCGGCCGAGCACCTCGACGGAGCGCTTCTCATAGAAAGCAAAGAGCTCTTCCATGTAGCGCAGGTAGTCGGCGCGAACCCGCCCTTTGTCTTTGGCGCCCACGTAGATGGCGGCGTAGACGTAGTCCGAGGTGTCGATGGTGATCGGCGCAATGACGTAGCCGTGGTCTCGCAGAAAGGCCTCGAGCGCGCGCTTGTCTTCGAGCGTCTTGCCGGTATGCAAAAACGGATGGCGGAAGTATTTGACGGCACCGGTGGTCACCTGCTGGGTGATGCGCTCGCCGTCGAGGATGCCCGCGAAGAAGCGTTCGCGCGGCGTCTGGTTATAGTTTGGGTGGAGCGCCGTATGATTGCCGAGTTCGGCACCGGCGTCGCGCCACTGCTGCAGGATCGTGGTGAGGCCAATGTCGCCGAGCTTTGGCCGGCAGCGGCCTTCATTCACAAAGCCGCTGAAGGGAATCTTCGCCGCGCGCAGCGGCTCCAGGAAACGGCGGTTGAAGGCGATCAAGTCGTCGGGGCAATCGCCATCATCGCCGCCGCGAGGCAGATCGTCGATGGTGACCGCCACTTGCCGGTCAGCGGCCCAGACGCTCAAGGCCAACAGGAGGACGAGGACGAAGCGCATCCTCTAACCCTATCGTAGGGAGATGTAGCGATGAGGCGACTGGCACCAGCGATGCTTCTTGGCCCGCTGGAATCCGGCACGGCAGCGCTCTGCTTACCGCGGAGCTCAGTTTTGTGGCAGCCCTGACGGCCTTGGCGGTTGCCGGGTCTGTTTGCCCTTCCAGATTGAGGCTTTGCTCCTCCCCTAATTCAGCAGTGAAGATTACCGCCAGACGAGGTTCGTTATCAAACCTTGCTGGGCGAAGTTACCCGAGTTCACGCGGAGCGTCAGTTGCGCGCCGGACGAAGCGAGGGCCATCTGCACCCAGCCGATCGGTTGGGTGGGATCGAAGTTGTAGGCGGCGGAAGGCAATTGCACTAAGTGGAGCCCATTCGTGGATGTCACATGATAGGCGTGCTGATGCCCGAAGAACAGGGCTTTGACATGGGTCGCCGACTTGACGATGCTGAGGAACTGCGCGGCATCGGCCATCGAGATATCGGTTGCTCCGGGGTCGTGGTGGACGAAGATCAAAGTGCGCTTTTGGTCGCGGGCCAGGAACTTTTGCAGCCAGGAGCGCTGGGTGGAACCAACCCAGCCTTCGGGCTCGTTGGTGGCGAGGAGCGAGTCCAGCACGATGACGCGCCAGTCATCGTAATCGAGCACGAGGACATAGCGGCCGGAAACTCTCTGATTCGCGGCAGGGCTGAGGGGAAAGGCCCGTTGGATGTTGGTGCGGTTATCGTGGTTGCCTACCGCCATTAGGATCGGAGTGCGGTTCGAAATGGGGCTGAACAATTGGCGGAAGGCATTGTAATCGGCGGTCTCGCCGGTAATGTGCGATAGGTCGCCCGGGACGACACACATCTGCGGTGAAGTGGCAGCCACCTGGCTAACGGACCGGGCTACGTTCGTATAGATGTTCTCACCGTTCCAGCCGGGGGTGTTCAAATTGGCATTGATGTGGGGATCCGACAACAGCGCCCAACTGGTGGGCGCGTTGGCAGCTAAGGCGGATTGGACGGCGATACCCGCAGTGGAAAACACGCCGAGAAAGCGGCGACGGCCAAGAATGAAAGGCATGAGCGATTGTCACGTAAGGCTGCGGATTTCTCAAGGCCTGGAAGTCCTGAAGGCCTACTAGCCTTCCCAGCATGGCTAGATAACAAAATGTCTGGACTTACTAATCGGGTGATTACCTTTTCCAGGGACTCTAAAGGCGTTTTTGGCCTACATGGCAGGCCACCGGTTCCACAGTCGCAGCACACTGGCGAGTTCCCCGGGCTAGTGTGGGGGATTTGTGGCAGATTGAGCGGCCTTCAAATGGGGTAGCGTGTCGCGAAGAGTCTGACCGGTTTCGCCCTCGTAGAGCATGGTGACGAACTGGGCGGCGGTCAAAAAGCCACGGCCGCTCCACCGGTCGTCCGTAGTTTTAGTGGGCTCGGCGGCGAGAGTTTGTTCGAGCGTCTTTCCTTGCTTGATCAACTTGGAAATGGCGTTATGGGTAACGCCGAGCATTTCGCGGAACTCCGCTAGCTGCGCCTTCGTCGCCACCGGGCCATGGCCAGGCACGATTTTTGTGTCCGCGTCCACCATCTTGAGCATGGCTTCGGCGGCTTTGATCATGCCGGGCAATGTGGCCCCGGTGGAGTAGTCCATAAAGGGGTAGCGGCCGTTGAAGAAGAGGTCGC
>JAYVRS010000567.1:0-1728 GCA_043776185.1 Bryobacteraceae bacterium
CGGCACTTATGTAACCAGCACCACCAGCACCACTTACTCCTTCGGCGGGCTCACCGCCAACACCAATTACACCCTGGGCGTGGTCGCGCAAGACGCCCACTTCAACGCCTCGACGACTGCCACCGTCAATATCAACACCAGCGCCTTCAACCCCAACATCCCCATCGTGCCCACCCGCCTCGGCATTCACCGTTTCTCCCAAAGCTGGGGTGCGGGTGACTTAGGCGAAGCCATCGACACACTCAGTGGCAACGTGAACTTCTCGCTCCCCGTCGCCAGCATCGCGCTTCGCGGCGGCGGCAGCGTCCCCTTCGCCTTAAGTTACAACAGCCAACTCTGGCGCAAGGACAACACCCTCGTCAAACGCCTCGGCGGCGACTTAGGCTACGGCCACGGCTGGCGTCTCCAAGCCGGCTCGTTGACTCCTATCTGGAACGGTAGTGCCTTCTCGCACTTCGTCTTTACGGACTCCACTGGCGCCGAATACGCCCTCGTCACCAATACCAACGGCGTCTGGTCCGGCAAAGATGGCGCTTACATCTAATACGATCAGAATACGCGCCGCCTCTGGTTCAATAGCGGCATCTTCTGGGCCATGGAATGTATCTCCGGGGCCACTGAGGCCGACGCCGGCAGCCGCTACCCCACGCGCATCCAGAATGCCAACGGTAACTTTGTCGATATCACCTACAAACCGGCCATCGGCTCCAGCACCGCCAACACCTCCGCCCGCATCGACACTCTCAATGATATGCGCGGCCAACTCGCCTACTTCCTCTATAACTTCGACGCCATCCCGCACGCCACCAACCTGTACGGGCTCAGCCCGGGTATGTCCAAGACCTTCACTTACACCGCCGGTACGCTTACCGATCCCTTCGTCGGCGGCAGTTACGGCACGCAAAAGCAACTGACTGGCCTTTCTGTTCCTTCCACTCCCGCCGGCCTCAACTACGCTTTCACTTACAACGGCAACGGCGAGTTGCTGACGGCCAAGCTTCCTCGCGGCGGCGAACTACGCTACACGCACACCACGACCGCCATGGCTAACACCGTCACCATGCGCGAAGTGCAGAATCGCCGCCTGGTGAAGCAGGCCGGTGGCAGCGAAGTCACCTACAACTTAGTCCGCGATGCCGCGGATTCATCCCAAATCATGCACTCCAGCCTCTCGCTCACCGACCCTTCGGGCATTGGCCGCAAACGCTGGCTCTTCTCCACCGCCGCCGATTACACCCGCGGCTTCCTCAGTCAGTACGTCGAACATCCCACCGCCACCGGAGACACTAATATCCTGCGCCGCCACACTTACACTTACACGCAAGACAGCAACCAAATGCCTACGGTGCAAAGCGTCACCACTGAGCTTGACCCCAACACTGCTGACGCCAAAACCATGAAGACCGATCAGACGGTCGATCTCTACGGCAACGTCACGCAAACCCGGGCCTACGAATACGGCAACCTCACCACGCCGGTTCGCACCACCAATTGCACTTACACCTTCCCGGGCGCGCACTATCTTCGCAACCTGCTTTATAGCTGTAGCGTAACGGATGGCGTAAATACGGCGCTCCTGGCCGGCTCCACTTACGATCAATATGGCGCCGGTAACCCGCTTACCCAGGTCACCGGCTCGCCCACCAAACACGACACCGCCAATTACGGCACCAACTTCACGACGCGCGGTAACCCCACGCAACTATCGAGCCCCGGCAAGTCGACCAC
>JAYVRS010000568.1:0-1726 GCA_043776185.1 Bryobacteraceae bacterium
AAACGCGCAATCTCATCTTCGTTATGCAACGTAGCGCGCGAGACGGTGACGCCGCCCACTAACACCGGTCGCAGATAGGCCACGGGCGTCAGCGCGCCCGTACGGCCCACCTGCACGCCGATATCTTCCACCACCGTCACCGCCGCGCGCGCCTGATACTTAATGGCAATGGCCCAACGCGGCGCCTTGGCCGTCCAACCGAGCACCTGTTGCTGCGCGACTAGGTCCACCTTGGCCACCACCCCGTCGATCTCATAGGGCAGGTCGTCGCGGCGATTTTCCCAGCTCGCGAAAAATTCCCACAGCTCGTCGACATTGGCGCATAGCTTCCGCCGATGATTCACCTTGAAGCCCATGGCCTGCATGGCGTCGAGCGACGCCCAGTGCGACGGATAAGCCGGCTGACCATCCAGCAGAAAAAAATAGGGAAGAAACTCCAGCTTGCGCTTCGCCATCACCGAGGGGTCCAGCAGACGCAGCGAACCTGCCGCCGAGTTACGCGGATTCGCGTAGAGCGCCAAGCCCTCGCGTTCGCGTTCCAGATTCACCTGCTCAAAGGCGCGACGAGTCATGATCACTTCGCCCCGCACCTCAAACGATTCCCGCCGGTCAACGCGTAGGGGGATCGTCCGGATGGTCCGCGCATTCTCGGTGACATCCTCGCCCACCTGGCCATCGCCGCGTGTGATAGCCCGCACGAATTGGCCGTCTTCATAACGCACCGCCAGCGACAAGCCGTCCAGCTTCAACTCGGCGGTGTAGTTGTATTCCTGAACCTTGAGCAGTTCGCGCACCCGCCGGTCGAAGTCGCGCAGTTCACCCTGTTTGAGCGCGTTGTCGAGACTCAGCATGGAGGAGCTATGTGCGGCGGTCGCCACGCCCTCGCGGGGCTTGCCGCCGACGCGCATGGTGGGCGAATCGGGCGTCACCAGCTCGGGATGCGCGGCTTCGAGCGCCTGCAACTCGCGAAACAGACGATCATAGTCAGAGTCCGGCAGTTCGGGCTGATCAAGGACGTAATAGAGGTGTTCGTGACGCCGAAGCTCTTCGCGAAGAACTTCGACACGCGGCCGGGCAGATGACATCGGGTACGATGACTATTGTAGCGAGCTTCGGAATTCCCCCGCTTTGACATATCGTAACGGCGTTTTAATCTACAATCCTCAGGCTGGCACTTTGCGGCGACATCCGGAACGGCTGGCGCGCGCCCTGGAGGCGTTGCGCGGCCACGGCTGGACGCTCCACGAACGGCCGACCACTGGCCCCGATACCGCCGGCCGCTTAGCCACCGAGGCCATCGCCAGCGGTGCCGACGTCGTCGTGGCCGCCGGCGGTGACGGCACCATCAACGAAGTGATCAGCGGCATGGTGGGCTCTTCGGTGCCCTTGGCCGCCCTGCCTGGCGGCACCGCCAACGTGCTCTGCTGCGAGCTCGGGCTTCCTTGCAATATGGAGAAAGTGGCTAGGGCCTTACCGGATTTCGCCGCGCGCCGCATTGCGCTCGGCCGGCATTCGTCAGAAAAAGGCGCGCGTCATTTCGCGATGATGGCCGGCGTCGGCCTCGATGCGCACATCGTCGAGCACATGAACCCTGGCTTGAAGCGACGGCTCGGCAAGTTCGCCTATTGGATCGAGGGCTTTCGCAGCGTGCTGCGGCGCTTACCCGAATTCCCCGTCCGCGTGGACGGCCGCGAGTACCGCGCCAGCTTCGCCTTAGTGACGCGCG
>JAYVRS010000569.1:0-1724 GCA_043776185.1 Bryobacteraceae bacterium
TCCACCACCACCTGCGACAGGATGGGATTCACGCGGCCTTTGATTTGGTAAACCATGGCCCGTTCCAGCCGGATCTCAATGCCACTTACTTGCTTACCCGGCGCGACTTCCAGGGAGATCGCCGCCGTGGGGTCGGGCGTTTGCGGAAAGTAAGTACTTACTAACTGGGAGACGGCATCGGCCCCCACCGCCGTGGCCACCGTCAGGCTCTCGCGGAAGGAGGAGCTTTCCGCGCGCACCACATAGCGTCCAGCGGGAAGAAAGGCCAGCCGGTATTCACCTAAGTCATTCGTGAGGGCGAAACTGGCGGTTTCGCAAACCGGATCGAAAGCCGTCGTCTTACAACGAAGCGCCTGCACCGGGGCGAAGGCCACCGGCTCATCGTTATCGTCCAACACCTTGCCGGCAATCACCGAATGCGGCGCCAGCCGGACCAGGAAGCCAGTAACATTCTGATCCTTCTCCAGGAAGACCCTCCGCTCGGTGCCCACCGTCAGACTCGTCGAGGACACCACCCCGCTATAACCATTGCGTTCAGCGCTCACCGAATAGAGTCCAGCGGCTAGGTTCTCAAAGACGAAATCGCCGGTAGGCGAGGACCTCATCCACACACTGGGCCTGGCCTTGGCTTCGAGGTGCTTCAGCGTCACATTGGCCCGCGGAATGCCAAGGCCGGTTTGTGAGTCCAGCACCCGTCCCTGGATAGCCGTCTTCGGTTCCGGAATCGCGACGGGCGGGGCGAGGGTCTGGGCCAAGGTGAGGGTAAGGAGGGTCCAGCCGAGCATGTCCTTAGGGTAGACGTTCGACAGGCCTGAAGTGTGGACCCCCCGCGCAGAGAGTGGCTGAATACCACCACCTGTGCTGACTTTGGAGCACTTGCTCGCACCGTCGAGGCGGCTAACTGATTGAAAGCATGCGGGCAATAGTTTGGCAATCCGCGTGCCCTTGTCAGGGCTGAATAGAATCCTTTGTCTTTTCTCTCCTCGGGCTGCAAGGCCCTGCCGGGGTCCGCTAGAAACGTTGGCTGAATTCGCTCCTCAGCCGCGATGATATTAAAGGACGGCGTCAGGGTCTTGCAGTTATTTTATTTGGGAGCGCAAACACCACCAGCTTGTCATGCAGCGGACCAAACTTGACATCATGCCCGCCCGCCGCTGGAGGCATGTGGATTCCGATTCTCCTGATCGCATTCTCAGCCGCGCACGAAGTGAGCGGCTCAGTCCAAAATAACCCATTATCGGCAGTATCTACAAGAAACTATGACCATAATCGGTTATAATCAAGTCATGAATGCCCCCATACACGAGGTTAAGGCGAAATTCTCGGCTTACCTGTCGCTGGTAGAACAAGGCAACCATGTCACCATTCTGCGGCATGACAAGCCTGTCGCGGAGTTGCGGCCCATCACGCCGATTATGCCGAAACCGAGGGTGGCCGGCTTGGCCAAGGGGCAAATCTCGTACACCAGCGATGCGTTCGACCCGATGTCTGAGGAAGAGTTGGACGAGATCGATCAACATTCTCTCTTTCCTGCGGACAAAACCCGTTGAAGCTGTTGCTCGACACCTGCACGTTTCTTTGGTTTATCAACTCCGACGGCAAGCTATCCAAAGCGGCTCGCGAGTCCATTGAAGACGCAAATAACGAAGTCTTCTTTAGCGCCGTGAGCTCCTGGGAGATTTCGCGAAAATACGAGATGGGTAAGCTCGAACTACCCGCGCCGC
>JAYVRS010000570.1:0-1718 GCA_043776185.1 Bryobacteraceae bacterium
GAAGAATAGCTGGACAAATCTTACGCCGCGTTCCACCATGCGGCGGGCCAGTAAACACTTGCGGCCGAAGTCGGCGGTCATGCGTTCGTCGAGGCCGTAGAGTTGACGGGTGGCGGGGGTTTCGCTGGTGAGGTCGACGGCGCCGGGGGCTTCGCTTTGCATGCGGAAGGCGAGTTCGTAGGCTTTGATGCGGGCGTCAAGCGTCGAATCATCTTCGCGTGAAGCATAGTGGCGGCGATTGAGATCGTTCACTAAGCCCAGCGTCTCTTTCTGCGCGTCACCAGTAATTCCTTCGGGTGTGGCCAAGTTGAGTACCGGGTTCTGGCCGCCGCGAAACATGGTGCCCTGGTGGGTGGCGGGTAAGTAACCCGCGCCGTAGACGCCGGCCCCGGATTTCATCGCGCCATCGGACATTACGACATAGGAAGGCAGGTTCTTATTCTCGCTGCCGAGGCCATAGACGGCCCAGGAGCCGAGGCAGGGCCGGCCGGGAAACTGAGAGCCGGTGGCGGTAAGGAACATGGCGGGAGCATGGTCAAAAGCGTCGCCATAGCAGGACCGGACCACGGCTAACTTATCGGCGTGCTTGCCTAAGTGCGGGAAGAGCGACGAAAATTGGAGGCCGCTTTTGCCGTAGTGCGGAAATTCCCAGGGCGAGCCGCGCATGAGGGCTTTGCGGAAGTCAATGCGGGCCGTGACTAAGCCGGCGGCGAAGCTGGGCGGTATCGTCTGGCCGTTTAACTTAGTCAGGGTCGGCTTCGGGTCAAACGTGTCCACGTGCGAAACGCCACCGTGGTTGAAGATATAAATGATATTCTTCGCCTTCGCGAGGGCGTTTGTCTGCGCCTGCGACATGCCAGCGAGGGCTAACCCGGCGAAGCCTTTGCCGGTCTGTTGGATAAGTTCGCGACGATTCATCATCATTTACTCCACGTACAAAAATTCGTTCAGATTAAAGACGCCGCGGGCGAGTTCAACGAGCGCCGCTGGGCGATTACCGAGGGTCTGCGTTTGTTGGGCTAAGAACTTATTCGAGCGTTCGGCCTCAAAGGCTTCGGGCGCACGGCCAAAGAGCCGTTGCCAGATGGCACCTACCGGGTCAGTTTCTTTCTCCACTAACTTAGCGAGCGCACCGGCTTGGGCTAAGGTAAACCGTCCATTCAACAAAGAAAGCGACTGTGGCGCCGTGGTGGACGAATCGCGGCGGGAGCAACTGAGTACGCCTTCCGGCTGGTCAAAGGCTTCCAGCAGAGGCATGCGGAAGTTACGCCGCGAAATCATGTAAATCGTGCGGCGGTCGTGTTCGCGAATATCTTCGGTAACGATCCAGGCGTTGTTGAGGGGCTGACTCATGCCGTAGAGCTCTTCGGTGGCGAGGGTCGGCACCACGGGGCGGCCACCCATCTTCAGGTTGAGCGTGCCAGCGGCGGCCAGTACCGAGTCGCGCACTTCTTCGGCTTCCAAGCGACGCCGCGTGAAGTGAGAAAGCAACGTATTATCGGGGTCGACCTCCAACGCTTTGGGTGAAGGCTTTGACGATTGCAGATACACGGCCGAGTTCAGGATCAGCCGGTGCATGGCTTTGATGGAATACTTCTGCGCCACAAACTCCGTGGCGAGCCAATCGAGTAACTCGCGGTGCGAAGCGGTGGCGCGAGTGCCGAAGTCAGAAGGCGTGTTGACGATGCCGCGGCCGAAGTGGAACTGCCAAATGCGGT
>JAYVRS010000571.1:0-1716 GCA_043776185.1 Bryobacteraceae bacterium
CGCACAGTGCGGGTTTTGCCATGGCAAAGATGCCGCCGGTGGAGAATCCGGTCCGGACTTGACCCGCGCGGAACTGGTCGCCAAGGATTCCAATGGCGACAAGCTCGCCCCCATGATCCGCGCCGGCCGCCCCAACAATGGCATGCCCGCTTTCAACAGTCTCAGTGAGGCGGACATGAAATCCATCATTGCTTTCATGCACGGCCAGATGGATAAATTTGCCGAACTTGGCGGCGGTCGGCGTTCCGTCGAACCCTCTGATCTAGCCACCGGCAACGCCGAAGCGGGCCGCACGTACTTCAACGGGACCGGCAAGTGTACCGCGTGCCACTCCCCTACTGGAGATCTGGCCGGTATCGGTAAGAAGTTACAAGGTCTGGCCCTGATCCGCGCCATGCTTTATCCCACCGGTGCCCGTGGAGCACCAAGTAACGCTCCCTCCAAAGCTACTTTTAAGCTGACGTCAGGCCAAACGGTTGTCGCCCCAGCCGTCGCCGAAGACGATTTCACCGTCACCGTCCTCGACCCCTTGGGTGCGCGGCAAACGTATCAGAAAACCGCCGTCAAGGTTACGGTCGAGGATCCCTTGTCCGCCCATTTTGATCAACTCGGAAAGTACACCGACGCGGAGATGCACAACGTCTACGCATACCTGGAGAGTTTGAAGTAAAATCCTATGCGCATCTCAAACCGAATCGCAACATTCCTCTGCCTTGCTGCCCTTCCCATCGGCGCACAAAGCGTCGACCCGAAAGCTTTGCTCAATCCACCCACGGATGCTTGGCTCACTTACCACGGCGATTACTCCGGCCAGCGGCACAGCAAACTGACTCAAATCACTCCGGAAAACGTCGGCCAGCTCAAGCAAGTTTGGACTTCCAAGGTTAGCCAAGGTCTCAAGGCTTCGCCCATCGTCTCGAATGGCGTCATCTACATCACCGCTCCCGATATTCTGTGGGCCATCGATGCCCGCACCGGTAAAGAACGCTGGCATCATGAGCACACCAAGAACAACGCATTTCATATCGGTCACAGAGGCGCGGCCATCTATAAGGACACGGTCTATCTAACTACGCCAGACTGCCACCTGATCGCGCTAAGCACCAAGAACGGCGAAATAAAATGGGACGTACTCATCGCCGATTCCAGCAAAGGCTACTGGTCCACCAACGCGCCGCTGGTGATAAGGAATCACGTAATCGTGGGCGTTGCGGGCGATTTTGACAATCTGCCCGGCACACTAAAATCCTTCGACGCCGACACCGGCAAAGCGCAGTGGACTTTCTACAGCACCCCTCCCCCCGGCCAAAGCGAACCGAAAAGCGGAGGCGCCACCGGTGGCCAGATGTGGAACACCGGCACCTACGATCCGGATCTGAATCTAATGTACGTCGGCACCGGCAATCCCACGCCAGTTCTCAATGGCCCCGCGCGCCCAGGTGATAATCCTTGGACGTGCAGTATTGTTGCGCTGAATCCCGATACCGGCAAACTCGCCTGGGGATTCCAGGTTTCCCCTCACGACACCCACGATTGGGATGCGTCTGAAGTGCCAGTGCTGGTAGATGGGAACTTCAACGGCCAGCCTCGAAAGATGGTTTTGCAAGCTTCCCGCAACGGCTACTTCTTTGTACTCGACCGGACCAATGGCAAAAGCCTGCTGACCAAACCGTTCGCAGCCGTAAACTGGGCCAAGGGCATCGACGCACTGGGGCG
>JAYVRS010000572.1:0-5465 GCA_043776185.1 Bryobacteraceae bacterium
TAGCTTCAAGGAAAATCAAATGAGAATATCCATCACTGCCCTATTACTGCCCGCCCTTGCCGGCTGGCTACTATCCCCGCTCGCAAAAGCTTCCGGTCACGGCCCCGTCTTTGGCCTTGCCACACCCACCAACCCCAAAGGCGGATTCAGCTTCGACACCAACCTCATGGGCCGCGCCGGTGCCGGTTCCGGCTTCATGTTCCGCCCCGCCCTCGGCTACGGCATCACCGAGAATTTCAAAGTCTCCGTCTCCGCTCCCCTAGTGCTGAAGGCCGAGCCCTTTGCCGCCTCCCGTCTATCGGCCTTTACGTCGATGATGGGCGACTTCGAGGGCACCGCGATTTGGCGCTTTCACCGTCAGGACACCGGCATCGGTTCCCGAGTGGAGAGCGCTGTAATTGGAGGCGTAGTCGCCCCCGGTCCGCAGGATGCTGGAGGGCTCCTTCAGCCTATACACAGTGGCCTAGGTGCTCTGGTCGGTGGCGTCACCGGCATCGCCTCGCGCAGCCATTACGCCTGGGGAGGCGCTACCTATCAACGCTACGCTTCCTCGCAAAGCGATCGCCGTCCAGACTTACTTTTCTACTCGCTGGTCTACGCCTATCGCCCTCCCTCCTGGCGCACCGACACCGGTTGGGACTGGCGAATCTTTGGCGAAATGACCGGCGAGCGCTCTGGTCCAGTCCAGCGATCAGCGCGGCTATTGCCAGGCAGCGAGAGCCACCAAGTCTTCCTCGGCCCCACCACTCTCGGCGTCTATAAGAATTACGCGGTCTCAGCGGGAATGCAGTTTCCCATTTACCGCGCTACGTCTCCCCTCTATCCCCGCGAACGCTTCCGCTTCGCTTTGAACTTCGCCTGGTTCTTCTAAAGGAGTAATGAAATGAAACTATCTTTCATCCGTTTCGCGCTCGCACTGCTGCTGAGCGTTTCGTCCGCTCAGGCGGAATTCCTGCAAATCGACTTATCCATCTTCGGCATGGATTGAATGACCTGTGCCTTCGCCGTGCGCGGAGCCCTCAAGAAACTCCCCGGTGTGGAATCCGTCGATGTCAGTTTGAACAAGGGTTTGGCCACCGTCAAACTTAAGCCCGGAAACACCGCGTCCATCGCGCAGTTCTGGGAAACTGTTAGGAGGAATGGTTTCACTCCCAAGCAGACGAAAGTGGTCGTCCGCGGTTCGTTGCTCAATTCCAGTAATAACCTAAGCCTAAAGGTATCCGAGAGTAACCAAAGCCACCCTCTCGTTCTAGATGTCAGCCTGCGCGACAAATTAGCCAAAGTCGTCAATCAAACTATCTCCCTGGAAGGAACCTTCACTCCCGGCAAAGACGTCGCTTTACCAGTTCCGTTACACGTGGGGAACTTACTCCCTTGAAAGGACGATCCCCATGGACCATTCCATCGACATAGCCAAAAGCCGTGGTCCCTTATGGGACTATCTCTCGCTCTTCACTTCCTTAGGGACGCTGCTCTGTTGCGCGCTGCCGTCGCTGTTGGTTCTCCTCGGCATGGGCGCCACTGTGGCCGGCTTACTGTCGGCAGTCCCTTCGTTAGTCACGCTGTCCCAGCATAAGAACTGGGTCTTCCTGATTGCCGGATCGATGATCGGCGGCAACTTCCTTTATACCTATTTATTGGCCCCAAACCTACGGGGCAAGGGCCAGGCTTGCTCCGTGTCCGCCCCCGAGGCCTGCACAACTGCCAGTAAGTTCAGCCGTGCGGTCCTCTGGATCTCGGCCATCATCTACACGCTCGGCTTTTTCAGCGCCTATTTACTCGGTCCGCTGCTCATGCGTTTTGCTGAGTAAGTCTAATGCCGTCCCGCACGCCAGAGCGCTGACTCCAGCTCGCTTTGCGTCCACGCCGTGGAGATGAACAGTTCCTGGCGCGCACCGGCGCTTAGGGCGATGGCTTTCCACCCGTTGGTCGTGGGTACCGTTACGCGAACTTTCACGTCACCCTTCGCATCACGCACCGGCCGAATCACTCCCGGAATCACCGAGCGAATTTCCGGATTCTCCGTCAGCAATCGCTCAAGTAACTCGCGGACCCCGTCAATGATGCTGTGTTCGATCTTCAGCTTACCCTGCACCTTACGCAGTTTCACTTGAAGCGCTTCCGGTAAAAGAAATCGAGACCAAACACGCCGTTCTCGTCGCGAATAGCGAGCGCGGAGAATTCGCGAGAGAAGTCCCACTCGACGCTAACGATCTGTTGCTGCGTCCGATTGAGGTTAGTAATAAACGTCACCGTAATATCGCGCGACACTTGTTGCTCAATCGTCAGCCGAGCCTGCGCCGTATTCTCCAGGCCTGTAAGCTGTGGGTCAATCCGAACCCGGCTCACTCCAAATAGGCGTTGCAGCCGGCCCGTAATCGGCGCGGCTACCGCCTGGCCCAACAGAGCGCTGCTGGCGCCTTGAAGAAACGTAGGGCTCTGAACACTCGCCCCGCTGGCGACCGATCCGCTAGGCGCACGGCCCACCGTGAGTAACGCCAGGATCTCCGAAGATTGTAAAGGAGGATCGGACCGATAAGACAGATTCAACTTACTCGCCGGACCCGAGAAATTAATGGTAACCACCACACCGCGCACCCGCGTCTGCAGATCGAGATTGATCACCGGCTCAATCTTGGTTTGGTTATAGAAATTCACCTCGCCGCGATCAATCGTGTACTTCGTTCCAAAGAAGCTGATCTCGCCTTGAGTAAATGACGTGCGCCCGATTAACACGGGCCGGGCCGGCGTCCCCCGCAGTCGCAGGTTCACTTCGGCTTCCACGTTTTGCGTCAGCGACGTGGTTACTTGGGCATTCAGGGCGGTGTCGATGCGCACGTCGAACAGCATGTTCTTCAGAAACTCGTTCTCGATGCGCGTGGGCGTGCCGCTCGCCCGGCCCGAATCGGCGATCAATGTTCCCAAATCCGTCCGCGGGTTGAGCGCCGCACGCAACAAAGTCACCGAGCCCGATAGTAAGCTCCGCGCCGCGCTGCCGGCCAGCGTCAGATTGCTATTGACGGCGGTACTTACCCCCTCTGGGTAGCGAACCCGCACATTGTCGGCTTGCGCTTGTAACTGATAGTTCAACTCTCCACCGAAGCCGACAAAACCGCCTAACCGGATGGTGCCGCCACCCGATTGCGCCGTCAGATTTTCAAGCCGGGCGCGCGAACGATCGAAGAAAACGATGCCATTTATTTTTTCAAGACCATTCGGAACATCGCGAAGGAATAATGACGCGTCACGCACCTGCATCCGTCCGGCCATCACCGGCTGAGTCAGTGAGCCGCGAAGGGTGAGGTCCAGGCTGGAATTCCCCGCGGCGAGTAAGTCGGCTTTAAGCGCCGAGAAAATCGCCAGATTCGCGTCGCCGACAATGCGGACGTTGGCCATGGCCGGACCGCTCACCGTCACCAAACCGGTGGCCGTCAATTTCGTATCCTTGGCGGAAAATTGTGCCTGCTTGAGCTCGAAGCCCTTCGAATCGTAACCGATCTCAATCGGGCCATCATTCCGCAGCGTGAAATCGCGCCGGGCGGCATCGCTCATCGTTTGACGAGGCATTAACTCTACTTGGCTGATCTTCAGGCTTCCCTGGAATCTCTCGGGCTGACGCAAATCGCCGCGAAACGTGCCGTTTGCCTCAAGGTGGAGATCGAACGGGCTGGCATCTTCACCCCCCGGAGAACCAACCAGTGTCTGGAAGTCATCGAACTTCGCCCCTTTAATGTCAAACTGCCCTCCACCCGTCATCAACCCAGTAAGTTGCCATTTCGACGTAGCTGTAACCGCGGCCCCCCTCAAAAGGCCACTGGCGGTCAAGCTCAACTGGGCCGCCTCGGTTCTGGCGTGAATGCTCAGGGCTCCGAGCGGCCTGCCCTCATAGGCGCCTTGCTGCACTACGGCGCGCCCATCGAGCGCGTCGAAATTCGCTTGGCCATCAGAGACTCGGCCACGCGCGCGCCCGTCAATCTCCAGACGCCCGGCCCACAAAGGAAAGCGATCATGAAACGTCGATAGCTTTTCAAGTAGCATTCCCGAACCTTTAACACTGCCTTGAAATGCGCCATTGCGCCAATCCTTCGGCTCATGCACATAGGTTCCTGAGAATTCGACTGGTTGCCTGTCCAGGCTAAGCCGCCCGTTGCGAACTTCGATTTGTTCGCTCGTATAAGTAATCCGCCCGGAAACATCGCCGAGTATTTGGCCTTGATACGACGCGTCGCTCCAATCGATGGGGCCATCGAGTTTCGGGTCCTGCAAAGGTCCACTTAGATCGGCGGTCCCATTTATCCGGCCGCTTCCATCCTTGAGATAGGGCGTAACGTCAAGGCCGGCCAGTTTAAGTCGCCCCTGGATAGTACTTGTGGCGCGAGTTTCCCCCTTGAAAAGTGAAACGTAAAGGTTGCCAGTAACTGACTGCTTTCCACGGGAGGCTTCCAACTCGTCAAGCTTGAGTGCATCGGCGCGGGCATTCACCTGAGTGCTGATCTGTTCAATCCTTTCGCCTTGAAAAGTAACTAGCTTGCCGGTTAGCCGGCCTTGGGCGGCTGGCGCGGATAAGCCGCCGCTCAGCAGACCGCGAAAGGCCAACCAGCCGCCATTTTCAATGCGAATCGGCAATCGACTGACAAAAGGTAACTCTGCGAGGTTGGCGGTTATAGCGTCAACCTCAAGTCCACGCGCGAGACTGCCGGCGGCATCCACCTTTGTCGAGTTTGATTCTAAATGAGTCGCGGTCAGCCGGACATCGCGCGCCCGGGAGTCATAAACCAAACTCGAAGTGCCGCTCAGCGCCCGCTCCCCGTCGGTGGGAAACAGCGTCAGATGGGCAGTTACTTTCGTGTCCGCACCGGTGCCTTCGACATCGATCGGGCCGTTGATCAGCGAAGCCCAGGAGGGCAGCGAAGGGTCAAAGAGATGTTGCGCGTCATCAAACTGCACGCTGCCCACCGTACCCCGCAGCCGGTAATTCTGACTGTTCGCCGTCAGCGAGCCTCGAAAACTGCCCCGGCTGGAGTCGGCCCGCAACTTAGTGACTCGGGCGTCGTGTCCCGCGCGAGGCGAGTAAGTGTAGTAGGTCATACCGCTGACATTCACTCCGCGTAAGTCGGCCCGAGGATCGCGGTAACCGAGATCCTTGCCCGCCATATGGCCAGTGAAACTCCAACCGTTTCCGTAAGTCACGTCACCAGTCGCCTCTGCGTCCCCTTCCGGCAACAAGGGAAGTTGAAACTGACTGACTAAGTCACGCACCGGGCCATTGGCTTTCACTTTGGCAACCAGGGTGAGATTGAGCCAATCGTGCAATTCCCCAGATGCTTCGAGCCGAAGCCCACCCAATACCGCTCGGAGGTTTTTAAACTGCACACCGTTCTTCTCTAGCGTCACGGCGCTAGCTAAGTTGAACCGTAACTCGCGAATGCCCGCGAGCTTTAGGCTGAGGCGCTCACCTTGCACAC
>JAYVRS010000573.1:0-1714 GCA_043776185.1 Bryobacteraceae bacterium
CCATCATCTTCGCGCCACAAGCGCATCATCATCTGTTTCAGTTTATTCATCATTCAGCTCCTTAAAAATCTATCTACTGTCGAAACCATTTTCTAGCGAGACGCCCGCCGTGTCGAGCGCTCTGGTTTTAGTACTTCCTCGTCGGAAATAAAAGTCTTTCGCACACCGCGTCGAATTTTCTGCCATCCGGAGTTCTTCGCCTCCAGGCGCTTTTTCGCTTCGGGGTCCGAATTCTTGACGGCGGGAACCGTTACCGGTTGCCCATCCAACTCGCTCAATAATTGCAGATTCTTCCATGCGGCGGGTAAATCAAAACGCAATTTTAGGCTCTCTTCAAGCTCCGCTCGCGCCTCCGGATAGCGACCCTGCTCTATCAGGACGGCCGCCAGATTGTTGTGGGCCGAAGCGGGGTCGATCACGCTTTTCCAGTGGGCGAGAATCGCGGGCGTATCGATTTCACCCTCTTTGCGGGACGCCAAAGCTGTGGCCAGATTATTGCGCGCCACTTCCGAGCGTGGACGCCGCGCCAGCGCTGCCTCGAATAGCGTGACGGCCTCGTCGCGCCGACCCTGCCGCAAGAGGTTGAAACCGAGATTGTTCTCATAAATGTCCAGGTCGGCGCTCACCTCATCTCGACGAGCCAATTCCAGCGCTCGCCGATGCTCGGCTTCGCCTTCCATGGGGCGATTCAGCTCATCCAACAAGATTCCTGTCAGCGACCAGACGGCAGGCGAGTCGACGCTTTGGCGGGCGGTTAAGTTCCTTAAGATTCGTAACGCTTCATCGCGGGCACCTCCGCTCCGCAAGCTCCGCGCTAAGCGCAAATTCAAATCCTCATTCGCGGGAAAGCGTTCGGACAAAAGCCGCAAATGCTCAACTACCAGTTCGGTCTCGCCCAGCTTTTCGAAGTGTTTCACGAGTTCCAGGCGCAAGTGGAGCAGTTCCGGCTGCTCCAAAATGGCTCGGCGTAACTCGCGGACCGTTACGTCGCCATCTCCGGCATCGACCGCATTCAGAATCTGACGCTTCATCACTGGCGGTGGACTCGGCGCGGCCATTCCGGCCCGCGGGCCCCTGGACGATTGCGCCAACAGCCGATGCCCGTTACCACCGGCCCCCCCGGCCGTTAACCAGAGCGCGAATGCCGCTATCGCCAGACCCAGACGCCGTTGAAACATTGTTCTCATGAATTGTCGACAAATTCCAATTGGTCGCCCACTTCAGTGCGCGATTCCTCAATCACGCCCACTGGTAGCTCCAGTACGGAACGGGCTTTGAGCGCCGCACTAATGCGCCAAGGCTTGACGTTGTGCCGCACCTTTACCACCGTCTTTTGGCGATCAAGATACACGAGATCGAGGGCAAACTTCATAAAAAACATATGCACGGCCTGGGTTGGCGAGATCCAAAGGCCATCGCCTTTCTCCAAGGACGTGTGCTTCAAGAGGCCCCGGTTGCGGGTTTCCGGCGTATTCGCTACCCCGGCCCGGTCGGCCAAAACACTCTGTTTGGTTAAGTTTTTCACCATTATCCGACGCATAAATCACCGGAACCTGAAGGAAAACCCGTGAAATGTCAATTTGTTGCGGTCCCCCAAAAGAATCCCCTTCGTCGCGCGAAACTTGGCGTGCGGTTAAGGGTTTAGGGTATCTTAGTGACAACGAAAATGCAATTTTGTTCCATCGCATCCAAGATATTCAGAACGGGCGTCTCC
>JAYVRS010000574.1:0-5462 GCA_043776185.1 Bryobacteraceae bacterium
GCCCCCCGCTGCCACGCCCCACTCTGGTGGGCCCGGGGCCAAACTACGGTATACTGCGGCAATCTGTTTTGTTTGGGGAAAGGGCCGCTTATGATCCGATTTGTCGCCAGGTATCTTCTGGTGTGTTTTGCTTCCGTGGCGATTGTTTCTGGTCAGGAGACGCGTTCGATGTTGTTCGGCCGCGTGCTCGATCCGCAAGGGGCGGCTATTGTCGGCGCTAAAGTGTTGGTTCGGAATGCCGAAACTGGTGTCTCGCTCGCCTTAACCACCAACAATACCGGCTACTACGAAGCCAACCTACTATTGCCAGGCCTCTACGAACTTGTGGCCGAGAACCCTGGATTTAAGCGGCTGCTCCGCAAGGGTGTCACGCTTCCCGTTTCCTCCCGCTTAGAGGTGAACCTGTTGGTGGAGGTGGGTGGGGTCACCGAAACCGTCTCCGTAACGGCCGAGGCACCATTGCTCGAAACCAACGCCGTCAGTTCCGGTCGGGTCATCGACAATAAGTCACTCATGGAGTTGCCGGTGATGGGCAATTCGGCCATGTTACTCGTAAAGTTGGCGCCGGGCATTCAGACCGGCGGTGTCAATAACTACTTGGCGCTGCACTCTAACGCCGGCGGTTCGGACTATTCGGTGGGCGGAAATATCGGTGGCAACTCCTGGACTTTGGATGGGTCACCCAACCAGGGCCCCGGCCGCCGCACGGCTTACTTGCCCTATACGGATGCCGTCGCCGAATTTAAGGTGGAGACGAATAACTTCGACGCGGGCATCGGGCAATCCACCGGTAGCGCCATCTCGATGATTTCGAAATCGGGCTCCAACGAGTTTCACGGCACCGCCACTTGGCAGCATTGGCAACAACGATGGCAAGGCACGCCGTTCTTCGTCAAACAGGCCTACTTCCGTCGCATCGCAGCGGCGGATGCCGCCGGCAATAGTAGCTTGGCTAATCAGTTGCGAGCCACCGATAAGCAGCCGACGGGCCGCTCCAATAATTGGGGCGCTTCGGGTGGTGGGCCGGTGATTATTCCCAAGATATACAATGGCAAGAACCGGCTGTTTTGGTTTTTCACTTACAACGCCTTCAAGGATGTGAAAGTGGAAGATGCCTCGCAGTTCAACAGGACGGTGCCTAGTTTGAAGGCCCGCGAAGGCGACTTTAGCGATATGCTCCTGATTCCCAATGGCAGCCGGTACGTCGTACACGACCCCACTTCCATCGTGCGAGACCCGGGTCGCTCAAATAACTTCGTGCGAACCCCTTTCCCAGGCAATATCATCCCGAAGAGCCGGTTCGCGAATCCGGCTTACGACGCCATTCTGAAGCTTTACCCGAGTCCCAATGTGCCGATCCCGGCGGGTCAGGATCCGGTGAACAACTACCTGGCGTCGCAGACACCTTATAACTGGGATTATTTCGCTTATTCCAATCGCATGGACTATCAGGTCAGCGATAAGTGGCGGATGTTCGGACGTTGGTCGATCAACAATTTTGGTCCCGAAGATCGCGGCGATTGGACTTACGAGACGGCCCGCGGTTTGAATCTGGGAGGATTGGTTCGTAATAACAAGGGCGGCAATGTTGATCTGGTTTATACGCAGTCGCCCACCACCCTGTGGAATGTGAACTTAGCTATGAATCAGTTTCGTGAGCTGAGCATTCAGCCGAAGGCCCGTGAGTACAAGCCTTCCACCATCGGCTTGCCGGCCTATCTGGACGCGCAAGCGGGCGACTTGGCGCAACTGCCACAATTGGCGATCGGCGGTTACACCACGATTAGTCCTGGTGGATTTAGCACCCCGACTCGCACCCGCCAGATGACTGCCAAAATCGAGGGCACCTTCATCCGCCGGAATCACTCGCTTCGCGTCGCCTTTGATAACCGTAACCAATTCCGCACGGGCGGCGGCGGCGGCAATACCTCGGGCAATTTTTCGTTTAATCAGAACTACGTTCGTCGCAACGACGATGGTTTCACGCCGGCCAGTGATCTTGGCCTCGGCATGGCGGCTTTTCTCCTCGGGCTGCCGAGCAGTGGCAGTGTCGCCATTAACGACACCTACGCCGCGCACACGCCCTACTACGCCGCTTTCGTGCAGGATACTTGGCGAGTCTCGAGTAAGTTGACGCTGAGCCTCGGTCTGCGCATGGAATATGAACGCGGCGCTACGGAACGCTACAATCGCATGATCGGAAACTTCGATCCCAACTACGTTCCGCCTTTTGCCAAGGCCGCGGAAGCGGCGTACGCCCGTAGCCCGATCCCCGAACTTCCGGCTAACCAATTCAAAGTGATTGGCGGCAATACGTATGTCGGTTCGGCCGACGCTCCACGTCAGCTTTATAAGAACGAGTTCATGTGGTTGCCGCGCGTCGGCGTCGCCTACCAGGTAAATAAGAAGACTGTGCTACGTGGTGGTTTTGGTACTTTCTTTGACACAATTAACGTGCTGAATTTCGGACCCGACCAATCCGGTTATTCGCGTTCCACGAGCATGATCGTCTCGAATGACTTTGGCCAGAGTTGGAATTTCGCCGGTAGCGCCAGCCCGGCGAATGGCGGCAGCCCGCTGCGCGACCCCTTTCCGGTGCGCGCTGACGGTTCGCGTTTCGATACGCCCACCCGCGATGCGCTGGGTGGCTTCGCCCGCCAGGGACGCGGGTTTGGTTACACGGCCTTCAACCAACCGCATGCCCGGCAGCGCCGTTGGCAGGCCGGTTTACAGCGCCAAATCGGCACGCGGATGGTGGTGACCGCCTTTTACCAGGGCTCTCTCTCAGATCGCATTTCCCTGGGCCGCACGCAAACTCCGCTCGCCAGCCAGTTCTTCGCTACTGGCACGGTGCGTAACGACGCCAACGCGAACAATCTGAATGCCAATGTGGCCAATCCGTTCTTCATCGGTAATTTCAACCGCGCGGACTTCCAACCTCTGGTTTGGGCCGACATGAACACCAATGGCTTCTTTACGTCGCCCACCATTCGAAAAAATCAGTTACTTCGTCCTTTCCCCCAGCTGAATGGGGTGACGAACAACACGGAGTTCTCCTCGTACACGCGGTCGGACGAGTTCCAGTTTTCCTTCGAGAAACGCTTTTCCGCCGGCTGGAATCTAAACGTGGGTTACACCGCCCTTAAGTTACGAGAGGCAGACTTCTTCGCCAACGAATTCGATTTGCAGCGCACTCTACGGCCGTCCAATGATGGTCGCCCGCACCGCCTCACGATGACCGCCGTCTACGAGTTGCCGTTTGGCAAAGGCCGTCGTCTTTTGTCCAGCGCGCCCCGCTGGCTGGACTTAGTCGCCGGCGGTTGGCAGGCTTCCGCGACTTATGAGTATCAGCCCGGTCCACTGGTCGATTTCGGCAACCTCTTTTACTATGGTAACGACCCTAGCCAAGTCGCTACTGTCGACCGCACCTATGACACTTGGTTTAACAAGGCCAATTTCGAGAACGTGGCCGCCCGCGGTCCGAATGGCCCGCATGTTCGCGTCTTTCCCACGCGCATCGCCGGGGTCCGGGTCGACTCCACCAATCAATGGAATGCGAACTTCGCCAAGAATCTCGCCGTCACTGAACGCATCAAGATGCAACTCCGTCTGGATGCGCTGAATGTGCAGAACCGCTCCCAAATGGGCGGACCCAACACGGACCCTTTTTCCACAAACTTCGGCCGGATTACGAGCCAGACGGCCGCTACCAATCGTTGGTTGCAGGTGCAGGCCCGGCTCACTTTTTGATTCTGGTGAACGGGTAGGTCGTAGTACGAAGGTACCGGCCGCGCTGCGGCCTCAAAAGCGATGGGCCTTCTTTTCGGGAACCGAGAGGCTATACCGCAATGTCAACTTCTCGTGCCCATTGAATGCAGCGCAATGATTGCCGTTTTGCTGTTGACCATGCCGCTTTTGACGACCATGGCTATGGCCCGGTGGATCCGGTGCCGCTACCTGACATCAGCGTCACGCGGCATTCTCGCGGAGAGGTCCGCCGAGCGCCTATGGGCGCGGAAGTTTCTGTTGGAGTCTGCGCAGCGGCGTAGATCCGGCTGGCGTCGTGCCGAACGCCGCCATGCCGCGCTCGATTTAAGCGATCAGTCCAACCCTTCGCTCTGGCACTTCGTCCTTGGCCGTTACGATATACACTTAGGTTGAGCACTCAAGTTCCGTAACTCAAACGTGGAGATGTTTCCGATGCCCAATAAAGAACAACCGAAGACCATCGCCCGTCGCGCCGTGCTGCGTGGTGCCGGAGTCACCATGGCGCTGCCGTGGTTCGAATCCCTCCAAGCAGCTACTTCCACTCCGGTTGAGTTTCCGAAGCGTTTTGGCGTGCTCTTTATGGGTAACGGGATCAACGAAGATCATTGGAGCTCCGAAGGCAACGGCACCGAGATGAAGCTCAGTAAGACGCTCTCGGTGCTGGAGCCCATCAAGCAAAAGATTAACGTCATCGATGGCCTCTATCTGAAGATGGCCACCGGCCAGGGCATTCATCCTGGGCAGACGGGAAGTCTGCTTTCGGGCGCCACAATTCATAAAGGTCCGATCATTCATGCCGGCACTACGATCGATCAGATGATCGCCAACCGCGTCGGGCAGGACACCGCGCAGCAGAGCCTGGTGCTCGCTTGCGAACAGCCCATGACCGGCTATCACGAGAGTAACTTCTCGATGGCTTACAGCTCGCATATTTCCTGGCAGAGTTCTGACTCGCCGGTGCCCAACGAAGTGTATCCGTCGCTGGCCTGGGACAGCCTCTTCGAGAACCGCGGCAGCCTGCGCAACTTAAGCATCCTCGATCGCGTGAAAGAGCGGGCCGGCGCGCTGGGCAGTAAGATCAGTTCCACCGATAAATCGAAGCTGGATGAGTACCTCACGAGCGTGCGGGAAGTGGAGCGCCGCATTGAAAGTACGCGCAAGAACAAGAACACGGCCGAGGACGCGGCCAAGGGCAGCAATCGCCCGGCGTGGACGATGGATCGTCCGGCCAATGGCTTGCCAGAAGATCTTCGGGAACACGCGCGTCTCATGTGCGACATCATCGCCATCGCCTTCCAAACCGACAAGACCCGCGTCGCCTCGCTGCTGCTGGCCCGCGATCTCTCGGCGCTCTATTACCCGTTTCTCGAAGTGAAAGAAGGCCACCACGCCGCCTCGCACAACAACAACTCCGATGGTTATGAACGGATTGCGCGCTTCCATCTCAGCCAGCTAGCCTATCTCGCGGGCAAGCTCGATGCGATGCCCGAAGGCGATGGTACGGTGCTGGATCACTCCTGCTTGATGTGGATTAATAACTTGTGGATCGGCCGTAAGCATGACAACACGCGCCTGCCCATCGTCCTGGCGGGCGGGCTGGGCGGCACGCTCAAAACGGGCCGCAGCCTCAATTATCTCAAAGCGGGCAACGACAATCGTAAGCTCTGCAGCCTGTACCTTTCGTTGATGGATCG
>JAYVRS010000575.1:0-5456 GCA_043776185.1 Bryobacteraceae bacterium
TTGGCGCCTTCGCAGATGACTTTGGCGCGGATCTTACTGGCGTTTAGAGAAGTAATTACATTTTCCTTGGCGGCGGGTAGTAGGATGTCGCACTCCAGAGTAAGTGCTTCGTTTTTGTCGATGTTATCGGCACCGGCGCAATCGACGATGGAGCCGGTCTCTTTGCGGTGTAGCATGAGCTTGTCAATGTCGAGGCCGTGGGGGCTATAGACGGCACCGTCCCACTCAATGACACCCACGATCTTGAAACCGGCTTTGGACATCAGGCGGGCACTCATGCCGCCGACGTTGCCGAAGCCTTGGATGATGACTTCGGTTTCGCTGGGCTCTTTCTTCAACTTGGCGAGCGCCTGTTGACAGACGATCATGCAGCCGCGGCCGGTGGCCTCAGCACGGCCTTTGCTGCCGCCGAGCGAGATGGGCTTGCCGGTGACGACGGCGGTGGTGGCGTGGCGTTTGTGCATGGAGTAGGTGTCCATAATCCAGGCCATCATGCGTTCGTTGGTGCCTAAGTCCGGGGCGGGGATGTCGATTTCGGGGCCGATCATTTCGATGATGGCCGAGGTGTAGCGGCGGGTGAGGCGTTCGAGCTCGGCGTCAGACATGATCGAAGGGTCGCAGATGACGCCGCCTTTGGCGCCGCCATAGGGGATGTTGACCACGGCGCACTTCCAGGTCATCCAGCTGGAGAGGGCGCGCACTTCGTCGAGGCTGACGTCGGGCGCAAAGCGAATGCCGCCCTTGGCGGGGCCGCGGGCGATGGAGTGTTGCACGCGATAGCCGGTGAAGACTTCGAGGCGGCCATCGTCCAACATCACCGGAATCGCGACGGTGACTTCGCGGGTAGGCGTGGCGAGCATCTTGCGCATGCCGTCGTCGATGCCGAGCTTGGTGGCCGCCTGGTGGAAGCGCGTTTCCGCCGAAAGCCAGGGATTCAGTTCGTCAGCAGGCACGGCGTCAGCAGGCACGGTGAGGGGAGCGTCTGCGATTATGGAGGATGTCACATCGTCATTATGTCATTGAGCACTGAACGCCGTTCCTTTCTAGCCGCCTCCTTTCTGCCGTTCTGGCCCTTTCGGGCCAAGCAAGAGAAGATCGCGGGCGTACGTTTTGACATCATTCGGCACGGGCGCGCCACGCATCGATACTTCCATGTGCACGGCAATGAAGTAACGGCGCGCGAGCTGCTTTATGAGCATATGAAGAAGTTCAAAGGCACGGGTTTCACGGTGCAGAGCTTGAGGCGGCAGGTGCCGCTGGGTGCTTTGGAGATTGACCCGAACCGCATGTTCTCGAACGAAGGGGCGGAGCGGAATCTGCGGCGGGTGAATGTGGATGTTTCCGAAGCCGCCCTGCAGAATGCGTTGATCTATCTGGAGCGCGACCGGCGTAAGTTCGTGAAAACGATTCTGCCGCCAGAGGGTGGCTTGCTGATCGCGCTGCACAACAATGGGCCGGGTTATTCGGTGCAAACGGAGGTACCGATTTCGGATGCGGTGTCGCTGGCGGATCCGGAGAATCCGCGCGAGTTTATGCTGACGGTGAATCGGGCGGACTTTGAGATTTTGAAGACGTCGCCGTTCAATGTGGTGCTGCAGGACAAAGCCCCGCCGGACGATGATGGGTCGTTGTCGCGGCTCTGCACGAAGCTGGGCGTGCGGTATGTGAACATTGAGGCGCGGCTGGGGAATTTGGAGGGGCAGCGGCGGATGCTGGAGTTTATTGAGGCGAAGCTGCCCTAAACCTGATACTTTAACGGCATGCGATTTCTGCTGATTTTCTGCGCGGTGCTGGCCCCAGCGGCGACGACGGTGCAAGTGTTGGATAAGGATGGCGTGGTGCGCGAAGCGACCACGGCGTTGAAGGCCATCCGGGTGGATGGACGGGCGATTCCGTTGGCGCAGATTCTCTCGGTGCACTCGGGCGAGTCGGCCAGTGCGGGGGAGACGGAGCGCATCGCCAAAGCCTTGCCCATCCTGGCGGCGGCCGACCAAAAGACCAGCGATCGGGCCCAGCGCGATGCGGCGGTGGCGGATATGGTGGCGATCGGCGTGCCCGTGATGACGCCGCTGCTGCTGGCGTATAAAGACACCGATCAGCACGAGCCGCGCCCGCTCTACCGGCTGTTTGAACGCATCATGCCGAGCCACGCCGACGGGCTGGACCGCACTTTGAGTGTAATTCGTTTGGTGAACGGCACCGCGCTGCGGGGCAAGGTGCAGGCGTTTGATGAGGGCGGCCTCAATTGGGCGAATATTCGACGGCTGGCGGTGCGGCAGAAGTTGGTTTCACGACAGGTGGAGGTGCATTCGATTTTGCATGCCAGCAAGGTGGATTGGTTTGATACGGGCGTGGGCTTGTCGGGTGACTCGAAGATCGACTCGACGGCGAGCGGATTTACGCGGCTGTCTTGGGAGACGGACGGCTGGGCGACGGGTCCGGCTGGTTTGCAGAAGCCGGGCCCGAATTACAAGACGAATCTGGTGGATGGGCAGCCATTTGGCGCGCTGATCGGCCGCGTGGGCGCGGGCGAGAACTTTCTGCTGGGGACGAAGTTGCTGAAGCAAGGCTTAGGGGCGGGACGGCTGTTGATGGCCATCAATGACAACGCGCATTGGCAGAACAACCTGGGCCGCTATCGCGTGCGGCTTACCGCGACGGACGCTTACGACTTGGGCGATCCGCAGTAGCCCTGAACTCGGCAACAGAAGTGTGATTTACTCATACGGTGCTCACACGGCGCGACTTTGGCAAATCGGGCGCGGCAGCCCTCACGACGGCCTTTGGCTTTTCGCTCGTTCCGGCGCAGGCGGCGGTGCGCGAGTTGAAGATTTCGCGCACCACGCAGTCGCGGAGTGTGTGTCCTTATTGCGCGGTGGGTTGCAGCGTGATTGTGCATTCGCTGGGGGACAAGGCCCGCAATGTGCGGCCTTCCGTGGTCCACATTGAGGGCGATACGGACTCGCCCGTCAACCGCGGCACTCTTTGCTCGAAGGGCATTTCGCTCAAGCAATTCGTTAATTCGGATCGCCGCCTAACGCGTCCTTTGTACCGGGCACCGGGGGCGAAGGAGTGGCAGGCCATCAGTTGGGAGCAGGCCTACGAGAAAATGGCGCGGGCCATTAAGACTTCACGAGATCAGGGCTTCGTGGAAAAAGACGAGCAGGGCCGGACGGTGAATCGGCTGGAGAACATCGTGATGATGGGTGGCTGCACGGACACCAACGAAATCAACTACCTGATTTCCAAGTTCCGCTTCGGCCTGGGCCTGTTGCCCTACGAGAACCAAAGCCGGCTTTGACATGGCCCCACGGTGGCCAGTCTGGCTGCCACGTTTGGGCGAGGGGCGATGACGAATGGCTGGACGGATGTGGCCAATGCCGACGTCATTCTGGTGATGGGCGGCAATCCGGCGGAGAATCATCCGGTGGGCTTTCGCTTTGTGATGGAGGCTCGGCTCAAGCGTAAGGCCAAGTTAGTTTGCGTTGATCCTCGATTTACGCGAACGGCGGCGGTGGCCGATACCTATGTGCCCATTCGCGCCGGTAGTGACATTGCCTTCTTAGGTGGACTTATCCATCGGGCGGTATCCACGGGTAAGTATCAAGCCAATTACGTGCGCCAACATACCAACGCCACCTTTATTATCAAAGAGGGTTTTGGCTTTGAGGGTGGGCACTTCACCGGCTGGAATGCAGAAACAAAAGCTTACGACAAGAGCACCTGGCAATATGAGTTAGGAGCCGACGGCTTTGCCAAAGTGGACCCGACGCTGGAGCATCCGCGCTGCGTCTTCCAATTGATGCGTCAGCATTATTCACGCTACACGCCGGAGAAGGTATCGGAGATCTGTGGTTGCACCGTTGCTGAGTTCGAGCGGGCCGCCGATATGATCTTAGTGGCCCATGCCGAAAACAAGAGTGGCACGGTGCTTTATGCTTTGGGTTGGACGCAGCATTCGCATGCCGTGCAATTAATTCATGCCGCCGCCATGGTGCAGTTACTGATGGGGAACATCGGCATGCCCGGCGGCGGGGTGAATGCGCAACGCGGACATGCGAATATTCAAGGCTCCACCGATATGGGCGCTTGGAATATGTTACCGGGCTATTTGAAGATTCCGCGGGCGAATTGGACTTCACTTGACGAGTATCTGAAGGTAAATACGCCGAAGGCCCTGCGGCCGAACTCGATGAACTATTGGGGAAATACGCCGAAGTTTATGACGAGTCTGTTGAAGGCTTACTACGGCGCGGATGCCAAGCCGGAAAATGGCTTTGGTTATGACTGGCTGCCGAAGATCGCCGAGGGGGCTAACCACAGCTGGGCTTACTTCTTCGACGGCATGACCGAGGGCAAGGTGGATGGCCTGATTAGTTGGGGCATGAACCCGGTGGCGAATGGTCCTAATACGAAGAAGATGTTGATGGGCCTGTCGAAGCTAAAGTGGATGATTGTAGCCGAGGTGTTTGAGACGGAGACGGCTGGTTTCTGGAAGGCCAAGGAGTTAGCCGAGAAGTATTATCCGCAGGCCGGTGACGCGTCCAGTATTCAAACCGAGGTCTTCTTGTTGCCGGCGTCCTGCTTTGCGGAGAAGGACGGCGCGTTTGTGAATTCGTCGCGCTGGCTGCAATGGAAAGAGACCAATCTGGAGCCCCCTGGTGACGCCAAACGCGACCAGGAGATTATGGCGCGGCTATTTCTGAAGGTTCGCGAAATGTACGAGAAGGAGGGCGGCAAGTCGCCGGAGCCACTCACGAAGATGAAGTGGGACTATGCCACGCCGCACTCGCCGTCGTTGACTGAGGTGACTCGCGAGATTAGTGGCCGCGACCTCGAGACCGGCAAGCAAGTGGCGGGCTTCGGTGAGTTGAAAGACGATGGCAGCACGGTAGCTGGTTGTTGGATTTACTCCGGCTCTTACTCCGAGGCTGGTAATCTGATGGCCAGGAAGGGCCAGGAAGATCCGACTGGTTTGGGGCTCTATCCGAATTACTCGTGGAGTTGGCCAGCGAACCGGCGGATTTTGTACAACCGGGCGTCGCTCGACACGGCGGGTAAGCCTTGGGATGAAACCCGCGCCCCGCTGCGCTGGGACGGCCAGCGCTGGAAGGGCGATGTACCTGACTATAAGAGCGATGCCAAGCCGGAGCAATATGGCTCATTCACGATGCTACCGGAAGGCGTCGCGCGGCTGTTTGCGCCCGAGCTAGTGGAAGGCCCATTTCCGGAGCATTACGAGCCAGCCGAATCGCCCGTCGAGAATTCGCTCCATCCACTGGTGAGCTTCAATCCCATGGCTTGGGTGATGAAGGGTTTGGGCGACCAACTGGGCACCGCCAAGGACTTTCCTTATGTCGGCATCTCTTACCGGCTGACGGAACACTTTCATTATTGGACGAAGAACGTCGCATCGAGCGCGGAGTTACAGAGTAACTTCTTTGTCGAGGTGCCGG
>JAYVRS010000576.1:0-1711 GCA_043776185.1 Bryobacteraceae bacterium
ATCCTGCACGATGACGTCAACCAGGTATTGAGCGCGGCGGGTTTGCATCTGGACCTCATTCGCATGGAGCATGGCACCCAAGTGCCGGAGCTCTCCACAAAAACCGCCGAAGTACAAAATTTACTTGGCCAAGTAATTGAGCAGCTTCGTGAGTTAAGCTATGAGATTAACCCCGCCGTCGTTGAACGCGTGGGCTTGGTGTTTGCGCTGGAACGGCTCGTCGAGCGTCTCCGCCGGCAACACCGGGCGCCGATCAGCCAAAAGATCGAGCCCCGCTTAGGAATCCCGTTGCGGATTTCTGCACCACTCTATAGAATTGCGGAAGCGGCTTTGGAAAACTCCATTCGCCACTCGCGCGCGAAACGAGTGGACCTGCTGATGAAAGGGTCACCGAATTCGGTTCGCTTGGAGATCCGTGATGATGGTTGCGGCTTCGACGTAACGCAACCTCCGGCCAAAGGCTTAGGCTTGGCCCTGATACGACACCACTCGGCGCTGGCCGGCGGCATCTTAAATATAGAATCAACGGCGCAAGGTACGCTTGTGTCGATACTTGTACGGGATTGGGAATAGGCAAAAAACTATAATGATCACACGTGTATTGCTGGTCGATGATCATAAGATTATGCGAGACGGGATCCGCGCGATCCTGAAACTTGACGAGGACTTTCAAGTCATCGGTGAATCGGATAACGGGACTGATGCCGTCGCGCTCACCCGCAAGTTGCGACCCGACATTGTCCTGATGGACATCGGGCTGCCCGGCCTCAATGGCATCGAAGCCACGGCGGAAATCCTGCGGTACCAGCCCGACATTCGGGTGGCCATCTTGTCCATGTATGATGACGAGCACTCGGTCGTCAGTGCCATTCGCTCTGGCGCCCGCGCCTTCGTCTTAAAACGCGCCTCCGATAATGATTTGCTCGATGCGCTGCGCACCGTGGCCAAGGGTGGATCCTACTTGAGCCCGCAAGTCTCTGACCGCTTGCTGACCCGCATTCAGAAAGGCGACCTGGACTCGAAGCCCTTACCGTCGGCGCTGGAGGGCTTGTCCCCGCGCGAGCTGCAGGTTCTGCGGCTGGTAGCCGAAGGCAAAACCAGTAAGGAAATCGCGGTGATGCTGGCCCTGGGCCTGCAAACCGTCCGCAGCTATCGCAAGACCATGATGAAGAAGCTGAGCGTCAACAACGTGGCGGGCCTCACGCAATTGGCGCTGGCGGCTGGCCTCACCAAACTCCCGGGGCCGCCAATCCGCGAAGCACAAATCGTCCGCGAGCAGCTGCTGAGCGTCTCGGCCGTCGGCGGCGAATAGCCCCGTGCAGACGCCCTGGGGCGACCTACCCGTTGCTGACGCGCATCTGCACTTCTTCTCGCATCGATTCTACACGCTGCTCGCGCAGCAAAAACAATCGGATCTGGACTCGGTCTTCAGGATCCTCGGCTGGGAACGCCCCGCCGAGGATCCCGTGGCTTTTGCGGGCACCTGGATCTCCGAACTCGACCGGCACGGCGTCGCCAGGGCCATGCTGATCGCCAGCCTCCCGCCGGACTTTCCCTCCGTCGCCGACGTTGTGGCCGCCCATCCTGACCGCTTCTGGGGGGCCGCCATGGTGAACCCGCTCGACCCTGCCACCATCGCGAACATCGGCCCTCGGGTTCAGTCCGGCCAAATCCGCATGCTCTGCCTTTTCCCCGCCATGCACGGCTACTC
>JAYVRS010000577.1:0-1710 GCA_043776185.1 Bryobacteraceae bacterium
AACTACATTGCCATCGCCACCAAGGAGTGCGGCGCGCCCCTGTGCGGCGGCAAGCAACTGACGGGCCCGGGCTACGACGATGGCTTCTTCATTGAGCCCACTGTGTTCGCCGGCGTCACTGAGGATATGCGCATCGCCCAGGAAGAGGTGTTCGGGCCGGTGCTGGCGATCATGAAGGCCAAGGACTTTCCCGATGCCCTGCGCATGGCCAACAACACGCCGTTCGGCTTGTCGGCGTCGGTGCAGACCACCAATCTTTCCCGCGCCTTTGAAGCCATCTACGGCATGGATGCGGGCCTGTTGACCGTCAATCTGCCGAGTGCGGGTGTCGAATACCAGTTGCCGTTCGGCGGTACCAAGGACTCGAGCTTCGGCCCGAAGGAACAAGGACCTGCGGCGCTCGAGTTCTATTCCGACTTCAAGACCATTTATCTGAAATACTAAGTAGGCCCCAGCCGGGGCACCAAAGGAACCCCAGCCGGGGCACAAAGGAAACTGACAGGCTCATGAAGCTAGGGCAAATCTTGCGCGACAACGCGATCATCGCCGCCGTTTTCGAAAACGGCAAGTGCCGGCCCATCCCGGATTACACGCTATACGACCTGGTTATCCGCGCGGACGTGGAAAAGACCGATCTCGCGACGCTGGGCGCTCGCCTGGCGACTTCGCACTGGGAAGAGTCCGAGCCGCTGATGCCGATCATTCCCAAAGAGGTTTGGGCTTGTGGCTGCACCTACGAAATGAGCGCTTCGTTTCGCGACGGCGAGCACGACGCGCGCGAAGGCTTCTACCATTACGTTTATCAGCCGGAGCACCGGCCGGAAGTGTTCTTTAAGGGCACGGCGCGGGTTTGCGTGGGCCCCAATCGGCCCATCGGCATTCGTTCCGACTCGAAGTTTACGGCTCCGGAGCCGGAACTGGCGGTCCTGCTGGGTGCCAAGGGCAAGGTCTACGGATATTCCATCGCCAACGACGTTTCGGCTTGGGACATTGAGCGGGAAAATCCGCTTTACTTGCCGCAGTCGAAGACCTACAACGGCTGCTTGTCGTTGGGGCCCGTCTGGGTGACGCCCGACGAGATCAAAGACCCTTACTCGCTCGATATGACTTGTACCATTCGTCGCGGCGACAAGGTCACCTTTGAAGGTGCCACGAACACCAGCAAGCTGGGTCGCAAGATCGAAACACTGGTGGAGTACCTCTACCGCTCGAACAACGTGCCGAGCGGGTCCGTGCTGCTCACCGGTACGGGAATTATTGTTACCGAAGAATCGGCTTTGGCCCCGGGCGATGTTTGTGAAATCTCTGTGCCGCAGATTGGTACTTTGTCGAATCCGGCCGTCTCGGTTTGAGAAGACTTTTAGTAATAAAATCAATCATTTAGGAGCCAAGGGCCACCTCTCGCCAGGTGGCCCTACGCATATGGGGGTACGGCATACTCATTTGAGGGGTGCGCAAGTTTCCACAAGTGAGCGAAACCGGCTCATGTTCACTCACGTCGGACTCAGTGTATGATGAGCTCTTACGGTAGCGCCGATGCCCTTCAGTTCCCCTTAACCGGTGGTCTGTCCACCGGTGCCTCCGTTTTGACTAATCCCGTGGAACAACGCCAAAACGAAGAGGCCCTCCTCGTTCGCCGCGCTCAGGCCGGCGATCAGATGGCGTTCCGTGACATCGTCGAACGCTTTCAGGCCAAGGTCTTCTCCATCA
>JAYVRS010000578.1:0-1710 GCA_043776185.1 Bryobacteraceae bacterium
ATGTTACGTCCTGATTGGACCCAAGTGGGACAATGCCGTCGCCACTTACAAATTTGGCACCACCATCCCGGCCACATGGAATGCCGCCCTCGATTCCTCTGCCCGAACCTGGACTCAGGCCGGAACCACCTTCGCATTTCGGACCGATGCCGCCAGCGCAAACGAGTTCCTGGTGGGTGCGGTGTCCGGCGCCACCACGCTGGCTTCTACGCGCATCGAATATGACTCCACCAACCGCATCCGTCGCTTTACGATGACCTTTAGCAATGCCTATAGCTGGACCACCACGGGCGAAACGGGCAAGTTTGACGTCGAGAACGTGACTACCCATGAGCTCGGCCATGCGCTCGGGTTAACGCACCCATCGGCCGCTGGTTGCAGTGAGCAGACCATGTGGGCCTCCGCCGCCGCCGGCGAAGTGAAGAAGCGCACGCTCGAAAACGGTGACAAGGCCGGAGCCCTGGCCCTGTATCCCGCGGCCACCGGCACCACTCCCGCTCCGCCTCCGGCCCCAGCGCCCCCGCCGGCCCCGGTGGTGACGACGCCCGTGTTCACGACGGCCTACATCTTCCCGTCGATTCCCAAGGTAGGCCAAAGCTTCACGATCTGGGCCGTCGGCTCCGGCTTCAATACGGCGACCGCGCAAGTGGTAATCAACGGCCCCGCGTGCCCCGCGGGTTGCGTCCTGGCTCCCAGTTACAAAGCCACCACGATTCTCTCCGCCACCACGACGCTCAACGTAGCAGGGGCTTACACCATCGCGATTCGCAACGGCGCTACCGGCGTTCTCTCCGCTACGAAGCCATTCACGGTTCAGTAGACGTTCAGGAGAGGCAGCAAAGCAAGGCCGTTTCGAGCTACTCTAGTAGTTAAAGCCTTGATTTCCGTACAAAACGTTTCCATGCGCTTCGGCGCCAAAGTCCTCTTTGAGGACGTCACCACCTCTTTCTTGACCGGACGCCGCTATGCGCTTACCGGTCCAAATGGGGCTGGCAAATCCACGTTCATGCGCATCCTGACGGGTGACGAGGAGCCTACCAAGGGCGTCGTCATCCGACCGCGCAAGTTCGGCATCCTGCGACAGGATCAGTTTGCTTTCGATGCCTTCCGCGTACTCGACACGGTCATCATGGGCAACGCTCCGCTGTGGCAAGCGCTGGCCGAACGCGAGATTCTCTACGCCAAGGATCCGGACTCGCTCACTGACGAGGACGGCATGCGGATGGGTGAACTCGAAGGCGTCGTGGGTGAAGAAGGCGGATACGAAGCCGAAAGCGACGCCGCGATTCTGCTGGACGGCCTCGGGGTCGATTCCTCGCTGCACTTACGCCAGATGAGTGAGTTACAAGGCGGACAGAAGGTTCGCGTCTTGCTGGCCCAGGCTTTGTTCGGTAACCCCGGCGCCTTACTGCTGGACGAACCGACGAACCACTTGGATCTGGACTCCGTCCATTGGCTCGAAGAGTATCTCACCAAGTATGAAGGCACGCTGATTGTCATTTCGCACGATCGCCATTTTCTGAATAACGTCTGCACGCACACCGCCGATATCGATTACAACACCATCATCACTTACACCGGCGGCTATGACGACATGGTGATGGCAAAGACGCAGATCCGGTCTCGCATTGAGGCCGACAACGTCCAGCGCGAAAAGAAAATTGCGCAGCTCAATGAGTTTATTGCGCGGTTCGCCGCCGGTACCCGTTC
>JAYVRS010000579.1:0-5454 GCA_043776185.1 Bryobacteraceae bacterium
CGTAGCACGTTGGTTGGGAAGATGGGGTTGGGTGGCGATTCGGCGGAGCCCGGGTTCGCACCCGGAGACGGGCAAAAATCGAGGCCCTGCTTCTGATATGCTCTGTTAAGCGTTTCTACGCTTAGAGTAAAGGGGTCATAATGTACTTGTCTCTCCGAGTCTTGTTCACTCTCTCGATAATCGCCAGCATGGCGCTGGCGCAAGAATTCCGCGCGACGATTACGGGACGCGTTCTCGACACGTCCGGGTCGGCCGTACCCAACGCGGCGATCCGCGCGGTCAACACAGCGAATAACGAAACTTCCAACGCTACCAGCGATGGAGCCGGTGCTTACACGGTTCCGTTCTTGCGTCCCGGCAGCTACAAACTCACCGTAACGGCTCAAGGCTTTAAGGTGAGCAGCCGCGAAAACCTGACTGTCCAGGTTGGCCAAATCGCCGGTATCGACGTGGTGTTGGAGGTCGGCGCGCTGACGGACACGGTGAATGTCACCGGTGAAGCCGCGTTGCTCGAAACGCAGACCGCTTCCCGCTCCGGCGTCGTTAACTCCATCGCCGTCTCCGAACTTCCGCTCAACGGCCGCAACCCGTTCATGCTCGGCACGATGATGTCGGGCGTCGTTTTCCGCGGTGCCGCCATTTGGCAGCGTCCCTTTGACAACGGGGCGATCGCCCAGTGGTCCGTCAACGGTGGCCGTGAATCGAACAACGAGTTCATGATGGACGGCGCGCCCAACAACGCGCAGGCCGGGGGCAATAACATTGCTTACGTGCCGATCGTCGATGCGGTGCAGGAGTTCAACGTGCAGCAGAACTCCTATGACGCGCAATACGGCAAGACCGGCGGCGGCGTTTTTAACGTCGTGCTGAAGTCTGGCACGCAGACTTTCCATGCCACGGGTTGGGAATTCGCCCGGCGCCCATGGCTGGACGCGAATACCTTCCAGAGCAACGCCGTTCCTCAGCCAGCCGGCATCAAGAACAATCGGGCGGCCCACAAATTGGACCAGTATGGTTTCCAACTTGAAGGACCGGTTTACATCCCCAAGCTCCTCAAAAAAGACGCGGCCGTGAAGCTATTTTACCTGGGTAGCTTTGAGAATTACCGCGAAGCTACGCCTGGTCCGCTGACTAACTCTTACCCGGAACCGGAAATGCGTACCGGTGATTTCTCGAAATTACGCAACGCGGCCGGCGCGGCCATTGCGATCTACGATCCCATCCCGTCCTCCATCGCCGCCAATGGCGACCCGGTGCGAACGCCGTTCCCGAATAACATTATTCCGGCCAGCCGCCTGAATCCCGTGGCTCTCGCAGTTACTAAATTCATGCCCCTGCCGAACGCGGCCACCACCGGTGCCTTGCGGTACTCAACGGCCAACCACCGCTTGCCCAACTATCTCGCTAACGATAAGTTCTATAACCTCATCCTGAAGTTCGATTGGAACTTTGGCGACAAGCACCGCGCCTACTTCCGCCATGCCTCGAACGACCGTACGGAAGATCGCGCCGTGAATGGAATCGATAACAAGGTCGGTACCGATGGTCAGCAGCCCTTCCAGCGGATCAACGACGCCTACGTGGCCGATTGGCTGTGGACCGCGGCCCCCACCCTGGTGATCAACGTCCGCGGCTCTTACAACCGCTTCATCGAAAAGGGCTTTGGCCGTGCCAATGAAGCGTTCGATTTGACGAGCCTGGGCCTACCCTCCAGCTTGGTGAGGAGCCTGCCCGGCCCTACTTACTTCGGCCTCTGGCAAAATAACGGCTACAGCACTCTCGGCCGCTATCAAGGTCTCAACTTCACGAACAACTACAACCTGGCCGCCAACGTCACTAAGATCAATGGCGCGCACACCATGAAGATGGGCATCGATTTACGCCGTATTCACTACTTGCAGCAGAACAGCGGCAATATCCTGCGGTTCACGGGCGACACCGCTTTCACCCAGCGCATCTTTAATCAGGCTGAATCGACGGCCGGCGACGGTTACGCCAGCTTCCTGTTGGGCGGCGTGAATGGCGACCAGAACTATCCACTGTATCCATTCAACCGCCAGTGGTACTTTGCGCCTTACTTCCACGACGACTGGAAGATCTCTCGTCGGCTTACCCTCAACTTGGGCATTCGCTGGGACTACAACGGCGCTCCCGACGAGAAGTGGAATCGCCAGAATCGCGGTTTCGACGGTACCGTATCGAGCCCCATCGCCGGCCAGATTTCGGCGGCGAATATTGCCCTCTACCCGAGCCTGAAAGACCTGAAGGGTGGCATTCAGTTCGCCGGTATCAACGGAAATTCCCGGTTGGCCGCGAAGAACGACTTGAATAACTTCCAGGGTCGCGTGGGAGCCGCCTTCCAAGTGAACGACAAGACCGTCGTGCGCGGTGGATGGGGACTCTACTATCTCAACCCCAACAACAACGCTATCCAGAACGCCGGCTTCGCCACGAACACCCCCCTCGTCAATTCGCTGGACGGCGGTCGTACGCTGGTTCCTGGCCTCCTTGGCAACCCCTATCCCAGTGGCATTGGCTTACCTTCGGGCTCCAGCCTGGGCAACTCCACCTTCGCCGGTCGCAATAACAACTGGTTTAACCCCAATTTCGTTACTCCGAAAGTGCACCAATTCTCCGTGGGCATCCAACGCCAGGTCTCCCGGACGGGCTCTCTCGAAGTTAGTTACGTGGGCAGCCGCTCCATCGATCTCAACAATCAGAAGGCTTACAATATCCCTTCGTTGGCGTTCCGCAAGCAGTGCAATCCGCTCGAAGGCGGCACGGTGGCCTACTGCGATCAGTTGCTTCCGAATCCCTTCCAGAATGTGGACGCTTTCCGCGGCACCACTTACTTCACGGCGGCCACCATCAGCCGCTATAATCTAAATCGTCCCTTCCCGCAGTTCACTGGCGACTTACTGGAGCAGGGCCGAAATGGTTCGGCCGCTTGGTACAACTCGGCGCAGGTGAATTATAATCAACGCGTGTCTGGCGGCCTCATGTTGCTTACCAATTACACCTTCAGTAAGACTACGGAGCGGTTCGACTACACCGATCCGTTCGCGAACATCCAACAACAGGGCCTTTATTTCAACGATCGTCCGCACTTCCTCAAGTTCACGGCGATCTATGAGTTGCCCTTCGGCAAGAACAAGAAGTTCTTGGCCGGCGCATCCAATTTGGCCAACAAGTTTGTGGGCGGCTGGGAAGTCACCAGCTTTTACACCAACGCCAGCGGTGAGCCGAATGACTTGCCCGGCAACGTGATTCAGTTGAAGGATCCGCAAGTGAAGAACGTGGATTGGAAGGCCAACCAAGTTCGCGGATGGAGCCCCTGCGTCGCGCGTCTGTTCAACGACGGCACGACGGTGGTGCAACCTTACTCCATCGCGGCTGGTTGCTCCGCCAATCCGACGGACGCCTCCTGGCTGCAACTTCCCAACTACGCTCCGCGTGCGGCACCTTTCCGCTCCGGGCAGATCCGCAAGCATCACGCTGCGACGATGGACGCGTCGATCATCAAGAATACCCAAGTCACTGAACGTCTTCGCATCCAGTTCCGCGCGGAAGCGTTCAACATTATGAACAAGAACTACTTCGGTCGCGATAACTTCAACACTGACCCGAACAACCCCAACTTCGGCTCGGTATTCCCGGCCTTAGTGTCGACCCAGAACTCTAACCCGCGTCAAATGCAGTTGGGCATCAAAGCCTACTGGTAAATCGCAGTTAGTCGTAATCGGAAGAAGCGGTGCCTTCGGGCGCCGCTTTCCCTTTGCCATCAATGCAAATATTCAACGATGGCATAGAATTGTCTTAACGATGTCTCGCTCTCCCTATCGCTGGACCCTGGCCAGTGGGCTGCTACTCGGTGCGCCGCTCCTGTTTCTGGCCGGCCCGATTCTGCGTAATTACGAGACGCCGGAAAAACACCTGATCGAAACGATGGCCGGCGGCGTGGCCGCGTTCGACTACGACGGCGACGGCTTGGTGGACCTCTTCTTCACCAACGGCGCTCCGCAGCCATCGCTCCGTAAGACGATTCCCCAGGACTGCAACACTCTCTACCGCAACACGGGTTCTCGCTTCGTGGAGGTGGAAAGCAACCTCTGCGGCACCGGCTATGACATCGGCGTCGCGGCGGCAGACTATGACCGCGATGGCCGCACTGACCTTTTTGTCGCTGGCGTCAGGTCCAGCACTCTTTACCGCAACCTTGGCCAAGGTAAGTTCGCGGCGCAGGCGTTAAAGGTGGAAGGCTGGGCGGTCGGCGGCGGTTGGTTTGACTATGACCGCGATGGCGACCTGGATCTCTTCGTCGTCCGCTACGTCCAATGGGATCCCCTGACGGAGCCTTACTGCGGGGACCGCGTGGAGGGCTATCGTACTTACTGCCATCCCAAGTTCTACCGGGGGCAATCCAACTTACTCTTCCGCAATGATCAGGGGCGCTTTATCGATGTGACCCAAGAGTCCGGCGTTGGCGAACATATCGGTAAGGGCATGGCGGTAGCCTTCGGCGATGCGGATGGCGATGGCGCGTTGGACGTCTTTGTCACGAACGATGCCGTCCCCAACTTCCTCTTTCGCAACCGGGGCGACGGCACGTTTGAAGAGATCGGCGAGCGCGCGGGAGTGGCGATGAATGACGACGGGCGCGCGCTATCGAGCATGGGCGCCGACTTTCGCGATCTGGACAACGATGGCCGGGAAGACCTGTTTTTCACGGCTCTAGCGAATGAAACTTACCCGCTCTATCGGAACCTTGGGCATCTCTTATTTGCCGATGTTACTTACCAATCGAAGCTCGGCAAGGCCACCCTGACTTACTCCGGATGGGGCTGCGGCGCCTTTGATTTCGACAATGATGGGCGAAAAGATATTTTCACGGCCAATGGCGATGTGCAGACCAATGCGGAGCGGTTTAGTAGCCGCAGTTCCAAGCAGCGTAATTTGTTGTTACTCAATCGTCGCGATGGATTCTTCCCCCAAAAAGTGGGCGAGCCTGGTCTACATCGCGGCTTGGCGGTGGCCGACTTCGATAGCGATGGCAACCTCGATGTCGTGGTTACCCAATTGAACGGGCCACCGTTGTTATTTAGGAATCCGGTGCCGAATCAGAATCAATGGATCGATTTCGAGGTACCGGTGGGCACAATGGTGCGGGTGGGGCAGCAGGTGAATCGGTCCAGCACGGCGGTGGGGTATGGCAGTTCCAGCCCCGCCACGGTGCATTTCGGCCTGGGCTCGCAGAAGTTAGTGCCGGAGGCTATCTTCACCTTTCCCCGCGGCCAAGTGAAGCGTCTGCGGAATCTCAGAGCGGGCCAGACGCACCGGGTGACGGAACCTTAAAGGCAAATTTCTCCAACGTCTGGTGTAACAGATGCGCGCGAATCTGCGTTGAAAGAAGCATGCCCGCCGCGGGTCCGGTGGACCTGTACACCAGGGCCTACG
>JAYVRS010000580.1:0-5451 GCA_043776185.1 Bryobacteraceae bacterium
CATTGGGCGGACGGCATTGTGATTACGCCTTCGCACAATCCGCCCGCCGATGGCGGCTTCAAGTACAATCCGCCCAATGGCGGCCCGGCGGATACGGACATCACCGGCTGGGTGGAGCGGCGGGCGAACGAGTTACTGACGGGCGGCAACGCCGGCGTGAAACGCGGCGCGGGTAACGTGCGGGCGCTCGACTTGGCGGGCCCGTATATCCGCGACCTGGGCAGCGTGATCGACATGGACGCGATTCGGGCGAGCGGCTTACGCATGGGCGTCGACCCGCTGGGCGGCGCGTCGGTGGACTATTGGGCGCGCATCGCTGAGCACTATGGCCTGGCGATGTCTGTGCTGAATCAGCAGGTAGATCCGGCGTTCGGCTTCATGACGGTGGACCATGACGGCGTGATCCGCATGGATTGTTCGAGCCCCTACGCGATGGCTTCGCTGGTCGGTTGGAAGGATAAGTTCGACATCTCGTTCGGCAATGATCCGGATGCCGATCGCCACGGTATTGTGACGCCGTCGGGCGGCCTGATGAATCCAAATCATTACTTGGCGGCGGCGATCGATTATCTATTGGAGTCGCGCACGGAATGGCCGCTGGCGGCGGCGATCGGCAAGACGTTGGTGTCGAGCTCGGTGATCAACCGCGTGGTGGCGGCGCGCGGCCGAAGGTTGTTTGAGGTGCCGGTGGGCTTCAAGTGGTTTACGCCCGGCTTGTTCGACGGCACGGTCTGTTTCGGCGGCGAGGAGAGTGCGGGGGCAAGCTTTCTGCGGCGCAATGGCGAGGCTTGGTCGACGGACAAAGATGGACTGATTATGGGGCTGCTGGCGGCGGAGATGACGGCCCGCACGGGGCAGGATCCGTCGCAACGCTATGCCGCATTGGCCGGGCGATTTGGGGTTTCTTATTACACCCGTATCGACACGCCGGCCACCGCAGAACTGAAGGATCGTCTTAAGAAACTGAATGCCGCTTCGGTGACGGCCACCGACTTAGCCGGCGACCCCATCACGGCTAAACTAACTCACGCGGCGGGCAATGGCGCGGCGATCGGGGGGTTGAAAGTGGAGACGGCCAACGGCTGGTTCGCGGCCCGGCCATCGGGGACGGAGTATATCTATAAGCTGTATGCCGAAAGCTTAGTAAGTGCGGGGCACTTACAGCGGTTGATTGCGGACGCGAAGGCGATTGTAGGTTAAATCAAATGTCACTTACTCCAGACCCAAGACTCGTCTCCGCAGACTTTCCGCGCTCCTCGCAGTATCATCCGGACTGGATACTGTCCAGCGTCAGCGGCGGGGCAAATTCGCTGTGGTTGACGGAGTGGCTGGCGGCTCAGATGGACCTGCGACCCGGAATGCGCGTGCTGGACCTCGGCTGCGGACGGGCCGCTTCGTCTATTTTCCTGCGGCGTGAATTTGGGGTGCAGGTGTGGGCAGTCGACTTATGGTGTAGCGCCACAGAAAACGCCCAGCGCATTCGGGATGCCGGTGTCGAGGATGGCGTGTTTCCCATTCACGCCGATGCCCGGTCATTACCATTCGGCAGGGATTTCTTCGATGCCATTATTAGTATTGATTCCTTTTTCTATTACGGGACCGACGATTTGTATCTGAATTACCTGGCCCGGTTTGTGAAACCGGAGGGACATATCGGAATTGCCGGGGCGGGATTGATGCGGGAGATCGATGGCCCGGTTCCCGAACATCTGCGCGATTGGTGGACTAACGATCTTTGGTGCCTCCATTCAGCGGGCTGGTGGCGCCGGCACTGGGAGCGGACGGGTATCTTGGCCATTAAACAGGCCGATGCCATGCCCGATGGCTGGCAACGCTGGCTCGACTGGCACCGGACGATAGCGCCCGACAATGCCCTGGAGATTGCGGCTCTGGAAGCGGACCGTGGTAAGTACCTGGGCTATGTGCGCGTGGTGGGCCAGCGCCGAAGCGAAGCCGAGTTAGGCGACATCATCGTGTCCTTGCCGGAGCAGTACACCAAGAGACCATTACTGCGGTTGCCGGAGGTCTCGCGGATGGAAGGAGACTAACTCCATGCGGGAGAGGCCGGGCAGTCCGCTGCCGCCCGAGGCGAAGCCGAGTCGCACGCGGCCATCCCGTCCGGGGTAGAGATGGCGGCCAAGATACGGGGAGCAGAAGGTGCATCAAGCCGTTATCATAGCTCCGGCAAGATCGACTGGTTTGCGCGGCTCCGATTGGCCGTTCACAGAATAATTGACTCGTGCAATCAGTTACTTAGCTCTGTGACCCGCCTAGCGGCTGTTACCCTGATGGCGGCGTTCATTGGAGAATCGCCAGCAAGGAGATAGACGATGAAGATTTGTTTTTTGACTTACATCATTCTGGAGCTAAATGCAGCACTGGACAGCGGGGAGTATGACGATCTGCCGATGCGAGAGGCCAGTGAACACATCGAAGCGCGCACGTTAGTGCCGTGGCTAAAAGAGCGGGTGCCGAGAATGGACCTGAGCTTGTTGTCTGACGAATACATCGAGGAGTATCACGACGATCTGGAAGACATCCAACTCAATTACTACGGACGGGAGCGCCGGAAATGGGGCGTCGAGAAGCGCGCACTGTGCCTGTTGATTGCCTGGACGAACGAAATCGTACAACGGCGGACCTCCGGATATGATGCGCCACCGTCCGGGCGGGGCATGCCGATCGGCATCGTCAGCTTCTAGTGCGGCCCGCCTTTCGCTGGAACGGCTAAAGTGGAGGTAAGGAGAATTCCATGACGGCGAAATCGGTGATTGTGTGTGCTGGTCTGTTCTGCGCCGTTGGTTCGGCCAAGGTGCTCTTTAAGGCCGACTTCGAGACGGGCGACCTCAGCGAGTGGAGCCAGACCGGCACGCGCAGCCAGAATGCGAGCGTTCGCAATGTCCAGGTGGTCGCGGACATAGTGCAACAGGGGAAGTACGCCGGAAAGTTCACGATTCACGAAGACGATGTATTCAATGCGGGGCAGCTCCGCGTGCAGGTCGGCGGCCCGAAGGTGACCGTGGAAGAGGGCTCCGACACTTACATGTCTTTCTACATGTACATGGCCGAGCCGCCCAAGGATCGCGACAATTTTTTCTACTGGGAAGGCACGCCGCCCCCTCGCTACAACAACGTGATGACTTGGTGGGTGGAGCCGCGGGAGCCCCAGAAACCCCAGGGCGCGGCCGGTGCGACGATCAAATACGGGACGGGCAACCTGGGGCGCAACGGTACGCACTGGGAGGCGGATTTCGCGATTGGCCAATGGCATCAGGTGGCGATGCACATTCGTTGGTCAGAGGATGCCGAGCGCGGGAACACGCGGCTCTGGTTCGATGGCAAACTGGTGCTGGACAAGAAGCTCAAGACGAAGGGCCCTGAGAGTGTCTACTTCTGCCAGCCCGGCATCCATCGCAGCCCTCACCGTGCATCGGTCGACACCATCTACTTCGACAATTTCATCCTGGCGGATACGTTGGAAGATGTGCTTACGGTTCGCCGGTAAATGACCCGTTCACAGAGAAATTCGTTTCTGTTATTAACTACTTAGGGAAATCCGCTTGGCCCTCACTGCTAGCCTGAATACGGCGATTCCAATTCTGCAAGCGAGGTTGAGGCGATGAAACTAAGTTATTTGGTCTACGTAATCCAGAAGCTGAGTATGGCTCTGGATTCGGGGCAATATCAGGATGTGTCCGTGGCAGAGGCGCGGGAACACATCGAGGCCGGTGACTTAGTGGCTTGGCTCGATCAGCGGGTGCCGGCCGCGCGTCTGGACGGTTTGTGCGAAGCGCACTTGGCCGAGCTTCAGGCAGGGCTGGCGTTTATGCAAGCGGAATACGGGGGCATGGAACGGAAATGGGGCGTCATCAATTCTGGGCTGTGCCTGCTGATCGCCTGGACCGGCGAGATCATCAAGGAGCGGACGCGCGATTGGTCGGGGTCACTTACCTACGAGGAGTATAACGGCAAGTCCGGCGGATCGGCTCGCGCTATTCTCAATTGAGTCAGTTAGGTAAATTCGCCGGACTTGGTTTTTTCCACTGGCTCAATCAGCTTCTGGAAGGAATAACCGCTTTGGAGTAGGTGGTAGGGCGGGAAGTTCTGCATGGCCGGGTTGGGGGTGAGAAGGAACTGCGAGAGGTCGGCGGGAGCGATGAGTCCGTCGAGGCGTTCGAGGAGTTCGGCGAGGCGGCGTAGTTTTTCCTCCGCTTCGGGAGGTGGATTTGAGATGCTCCGCTCCCAACGGGAGACGGAGATCCACGAGGCACCTAGAACGCGGCCCAGCTGTTCTTGCGAGAGGCCGAAGCTTTTGCGGGTTTCTTTGATCGGGGCATGGGTAGCTAGCATTGGATCACTCTATGCGGGAATCGCGTGGTTGTCTCATTTTAACGCTACCGGAAGCTATGTCAATTGATATATCGAATCGATTTGCGCGGCGAACTTCAGAGGGCCTGACTGGTCGTCCTAAGCCTAACTTTGGACTGCCCAGGCCGGTGCTACTAGAAGCCGATTATTTTTTTCTTGATCGGCGCAGGCACCAGCATTTTCTGGACGTGCTCGACGAGGACTGCAATCTGCCGGTCATGCTGGCTGACCTTGCGGGCGAGCTCTTCGTTGCTGCCCAAAACCTGGCGGATGCGAACGAAAGTCCGCATGATGCCGAGATTGATCTGAATCGCCTGCTTGCTCTTGAGAACCGACGAGAGCATGGCCACGCCCTGTTCCGTGAAGGCCAAAGGAGCGTACTTGGCATGACGGCCCCGGCCTGCGTTTAAGGTCACAAATTGTGACCTTAAAGATTCCGCTTCCGCTTCCGTCACTTGGAACATAAAATCTTCGGGAATCGGTCGACGTTGCGCCGGACGGCTTGGTTGAACACTTTCGTCTCGACGCCGTACAAGGAGGCCAGATCGGCATCGAGCATCACTTTTTGGCCACGAATGATGCGGACGCTGGCCGCGATGCGTTCTATCGGTAAGATTTTCACCATTTAGATCGCGATTTGCGGGCGGCCGGGTTCGGGCCAGTCGAGGTGGAAGAACTTGCCTCGGGGCTGGTCAGTGCGCTCGTAGGTGTGGGCTCCGAAGAAGTCGCGTTGGGCTTGCAGAAGGTTGGCCGGCAGCGACGCCGAGCGGTAGCCGTCGTAGTACGAGAGCGCCGAGCTGAACGTCGGCACTGGGACGCCGCAGAGGGTGGCTTCGGCGATCACGCGACGCCAATTGCTTTGTGTGCGCTGGATCTCGCTGTTGAAGAACTCGTCGAGCAGCAGGTTGGCCAGCAGGGCGTCACGGCCAAAAGCTTCGGTGATCTTCTGCAGAAAGCGGGCGCGGATGATGCAGCCGCCGCGCCAGATTTGGGCGATTTCGCCAAAATTCAGGGTCCACTTGTACTCCTTCTGCGCCTCGCGCATCAGTTGGAAGCCTTGCGCGTAAGAGCAGATCTTGGAGC
>JAYVRS010000581.1:0-5449 GCA_043776185.1 Bryobacteraceae bacterium
CCCATACACCCACAATGACAACAGCATTTTCGGGCAACTCCGCGGCCGTCCCGCGTGCCCTTCCACGCTCTTGTTCTCTTGGAGAAATCCCCCGGTCGGTAGCTGCTGCACCAGCGCCCAGATTGCGCGCGCCAAGTGGTCTTCGGCAATCAGCCGTTCCAGATCCACCAGATCGATGACCATCTGTTTCCGGTCCGGTTCGGCTCGTGCTGTTTTATAGGTCCACGGTCGGTTTTTTCACGGCTTCTCAGCTCGGGGGGTGCCCACCCCTCCTAGCCCCCTTCCTCACCGGGCCGGCGCGGTCAGCGGTGACGAGTCCCTACCGCGACCCTTTTATTGAAGGCCCGTCAACTCGAGGTCGAAACTGATATCGGAGCTGGTGGCAGTCACCTGATGAATTTCCACGGCAATTACGTTCGTTCCGGTGGTGAGGAGCGACGAGTTGAGCACGGCGGAGAGGAAGGTCTTTTCGTCGGCATCGGCGATCGGATTAGAGGCGAACGTGCGGAAATTGATGACGCCGGTGGGGAGGTTGCTGCGGTAGACTTCGGTTCCATTGAGATAGACGACGGCACCGTCATCGCGCAGCAGACGCATGGTGAGTTGCCTCAGTTGCGCCGGATTGGTGACCGTGAATGACCGCCGGAAGTAGGTGGTGACGTACTTGTTGTTGGCGTCCGCGCCGTACCCCACCAGCGTTGATTCGTCGCCGTCGCCGTAGCCTAGCTGCGCCCGGCCCGAAGCCCAGGTGGTGTCGTTGAAGGTGGTGGCTCGCCAGGCAGAGCCCTGGTCCGTGCCGCGGTCGAAATACTTCCATACGGAACCCGCCGGCACTAAAGTCACCGTGGCGGGTGCGGGAGTGGTGGCGGTGACGACATTCGAATACGCGGAACTGGCGCTGGCGTTGAAGGCCACCACGCGGTAGTCATAGCGGATGCCGCCGGTTAGCCCTGCATCGTTGTAGGCGACGGCATTCACGCCCAGCATGGTGAGGACGGCGAAGCCGCCGCCGTTCACGGCTCGTTCGACGCGGAAGCCGGTTTCGTTGCTGGCATTATCCGTCCAAGCCAGGTTGATCTGGGTACTGGAGACTACCGTTCCGTTGAGGTTCGAGGGCGCATTGGGCCCGGCTACGACGGTTCCCTTCCGGATGGTAAAGTGGTCCGCGATAGCGCCGGTTTCGCGCAGAAACTTCACGTCCATCGTGTTTCCATTGACATCCAGCACCGCTGACCCCAACTGATTCATGGAGAGGAACATCGCCGGATGGGTGCCAATAATCCGGCTGGAAGTGTCCGAGCCCGAACCCGCCACCACGTAAACCGTACCCTCGTGCGTATTCAGGCCGGCTTTGCGGTACGCGCCGCTGCCATCGGTGCGACCATTTCCACCGTCTTTCTTCATGGCGGAGGTGAAGGACGCGGCTAGCCCGTAGTGGCTGTCGATCAGATAGGATCGCTCGTAATCGTGGCTGTGTCCAGTGAAGACGATGTCCACGTTGGCCGCTTCGAGCACCGGCAGGATGTTCTGGCGCATCTCGACCGACTCGGTAGCCCAGTCGGAATCGAACGTGCCTTTGGTGTAGGGCGGATGATGCCAGTAAGCGACGATCCACGTTTGCCGCGTGGCGGCCAGATCGTTCTTGAGCCAGGCCACCATAGGCGAAGCGGCGTCGCGGCGGGAGGTCATCGAATCAAGCGCGATGAAGTGAATGTTGCCGTGGTCGAAAGAATAGTATCTCTTCGTGCCGGAGGCCACGCCACCCGCTTCGCCATTCACCGGGAAGGTGAACACATTGAAGTAAGGAATCGTCATGGGCGGCGCGGGATTATCGTCGGTATCGTGATTGCCGACGGCCGGCCAAGTAACCGAATTACGCAACAAGCTGCCGTAGACATCGAAGATGCCGGACTGGTATTCCGAATCGAGACCCGCCCAGTAGGCGTTGTCGCCCAACAAAATCCAGAGGTCGGTGCGCGTGAGGCCAGTGAAGTTCAGGTAAGCATCGCGTACGGCTTTGGCTTGCGAACTGCCAGTGCCAGGGTCGCCGAGCACCCAGACGCGGTAAGGCCGCGTGGTGCCCACGGGTGGCGAGGTGGTGAAAGTGTGGGTGCTGTCGCCGCCGGCCAACGGCGTGAGGGTGGTCCCGACGGAGTAGAAATACTTCGTGTCCGGGCTGAGCCCGGTGATCTTGATCTCGTGCTCGGTGCTCTGGAGGCTGCTGTCGGTGAACGAATTCAGGGTTCCCGCGGTGGTCCCGTAGCGGACGCGGCTATCGGTGGCGATGTCGGTCCGCCAGCGCACCACCATGCTGTTCGTGGTGCCGACTTGGATGTATGGATCGCGGGTGACGATGGCGGAAGAGACCGAGGCTGAGCCAATCAGTTCGAAGTCAAAACTGAGATCGGAGCTGAGCCCATTCACCTGATGGATTTCGACCGCAATGACGTTCGTTCCTGCAATGAGATTGGGGGAGGTAAGGGTCGAAGCGAAGAAGAGCGACTCGTCGGTGCCGGTGACGGAGCTGGCCGCGAGAGTTTGAGAGGCGATGGCTCCGGGCAGCATGTTACCGCGGTGAATTTCGACGCCATTCAGGTACACCACGGCGCCGTCGTCGCGCAAAATACGCAGCAACAGTTTGCCGAAATCATTGGGGTTGGCGACGACAAAGGACCGGCGGAAGTAGGTGGTGATGTAGTGGTTGAGGGGGTTAGGGCCGCCGGACACGACGGTGGATTCGTCGCCGTCACCGTAACCCAGTTGCGCCGGGCCGGAAAGCCAACCGCTGTCGTTGAACGCCGTGCCGCGCCAGGCCGTACCGGGGTCAGTGCCGTTGTCGAGGTACTTCCAAATCGACCCTAACGGCACCAGCGTCGTGTCGGCCCATCCGGCAAACGCCAGCGCGAGCAATAAGAGTGGCAAACGAAAAAGCATGCTGATCCTCATCATCAAGTTCGCGGGTTAACGGCGGGAGAGCTCGCTGGGAATCCGCTCTTGGAGCTTGATCACGTAGCCCTTCAGGTTCTTCAGGTCCGACTGAATCGACACGTAGACGGTGCCATCATCGGCCACGGTGATGCCTTGGAGGTTCTGCAATTGGCCCCCCAGGACGGCGAGAGTTTCGAGACCGTCGCGGTCGGAGTAGCGATGGATGCGGCCCTCCACCGGGTCGGTAAAGTAGAGCGAATCGGCGTGCATGGCCAAGGATTCGGGCTTCGAGATGCCCTCGCGTTTGGTGAGGAGCTTGATCCAGGGCTTGCCTTTTTCGATGCGGTAGATGACGCCTTCATCGTTGTCAGCCAGGTAGAGGCGCTGGGCCGAGTCGAAGACCATGCTTTCCGGCTTTTTGACATATTTCGCGAAGACCATCACGCCACCTTCCTTAGTGACTTCAAAGATGCGGTGGGCATCGCCGTCGCCGACGAGGATGGTATTCCAGGGCGTCAGCGCGATCGCCTCGGTGGAGCGCAGGCCGGATTCCGGGCCCACCAGAGCGGTGAGCTTTCCCGCGGGATCCACCTTGGAGATGCCGCCCAGATCGTCGTCTGAGAAATAGATGGTGCCGTCGGTATCGACGACGAGATCTTCGGGCGATGACGTAGCGGGGCGCTGGACAATGCGCTTCACACGCCCGCCAGCCTCAAGCACTTCGATGGCGTGTCCGCCCTCGTCGGCGAGAAAGAGTTGGCCGGCGTGCCAGGCCAGTCCGTCAGGCGCGCTGAAGCCGGAGGCGTTGCCAGCTACGACGCTGACCGCCCAGCGGTTTTGGGGCACGACGACGAAGCCTTCGCGCGGCAGGCGCAAGGCGGGTAGCGCCAGCAGCGCTAGCACGGGCAAGGCAAACAACAGGAGCTTAAAGCGCATGCGAAGATCTCCAAAGTTTGTACATCTGCTTGCCAGCAGCCAGCAGTTGATGGGTGTTGCCGAAGGTGGTGGTCGCCTCAAAGGTGAAGAGAAAAACGCACACTCCCGCCACGGTGGGGTAAGCGAAGGAGGCGTGCACCGTTTTGTCGAGCAGGCGGCGGCCCCAGGACTGGCTCCAGCCGAGGACGACGAGCGCCCAGACGACGGCGACGAGCGCGCCACCCACGATATCGAGCGGCGCATGCTGGCCGGCCATCACTTTCGAGCCGAGGACGAAAACGAGGGTCCAGGTCATCGAAAGGGCGCCCAGCCAGGGGGAGACGAAGAAAAGGCCGATGGAGACGAAGAGGAAGAATCCGGCGTGATCGCTGGGGAAAGATTCGAGGTCGTTCTTTTCGATGGTGCCGGCGCGCAGATCGGCATAGCGGTCTTGACTCTTATGATCGAGCGGGACCTGATAGGGCAGCGGGGCGATGGCGTGCAGTTGACCTTGATTGAGGACGGAGGTCTCTTGCGAAAGGACGTACGGGCGCGGGAAATGCGTCAAACGGGAGACCGTTTTGGTAGTGCCGATAACGGCCAGGCAACCGAGGAAAATGGCCAGGACCGTGCGGCGCGAAGCAAACTGAATCTCTACGGACCGGCCCCAGTACCAGGCGGCAATCAGGCAAGCGCCGGCCACCCCGCCCTTCAGCAGATCGTTGGTGAGGACGAGCGCCTGCAGTTCGTCGAGCATGGGCCAGCGGCCGGCCAAGCCGTTGATCCAAAGGTAAAGAGTTTGGCTCCAATCAAGCATTGTGGAGTGATCCTTTCGCGGGAGGATTCGGGATTCGGGAAACGGATGACACGACGCGGACCACACGCAGGGCGAGTCCGGCCAAGGTGGGTAAGGGATCGCGCCAATCCCAGACGTAGTATTTGACTCCGGGCCGGAACGCGCCCAGGTACTGGCGCAGCGCCGACAGCCGCGAATTGCTGGGCCGGCGCAACTCAGCCAGCAGCCACTGCGTGTCATGGCCCAACAGGCGGCAGTGGATGCCGACGGTGGTTTTGCAGTGCGGGTCGGCCCCCGTGAGGCTGCGCAGCCACGCGGCAGGGAAGTCGGCGCCGGCGTGGATGGCCAGCGCCAACGAGCCCCAGAATCGGCCATTCACTTCCATCAGACCGTAACGGCCGGTGGCCCGGTCCACGCGAAATTCCACCATCGCGACGCCGTCCCATCGCATGGCCTTTAGCAACGCGACGGCCTGGCCGGATAAGGTTTCATCCAGGGGAACGCTTTCGCAGTAGACGCTGCGGCCGCCCGTCGGCGGAAATTCGCGCAAGCGTTGGTGTTGAAAGAGCACCACCGGCTCGCCATCGCGCATCAGGACTTCCACGCCGACGCCCCGGCCGGGGATGTATTCCTGAACGAGCGGCAACTCTTGGCACTTTTGCACTTCGCGCTCGAGTTCCTCGAAGGTGTTGACGTAGCGAGCGACGAAGTCAGCAGCCTTCGAAACGACGCGAGGATCGCGGTGGCGCGGCTTGAGGACGAGAGGAAAGCTAAGGTCGCGGCAAAGGCTGAGGTCCGCTGGCGATTGCA
>JAYVRS010000582.1:0-1707 GCA_043776185.1 Bryobacteraceae bacterium
GGCCTGATGGATTCCGGCACCAAGAGCCAGCTCCGCCGCCTCTACAACGCCGTTCGCCGCGCCACCCGCGCCACCGAGACTGAGCGGCAGCATGAGTTCGTCATGTTGCGCGCGCGCCTCGCCTACACCATCGCCCGCCACTCGCTGCGCAGCCTCGACACCATCGAGCGCCTGTTGCTGCAGGTAACCCGCAAGAACGACGCGAAGGGCTATGAACGCTTTCGTGATCTGTTCGAAGCCATTGTGGCCTATAACGAGTAGTTGAAAGAAAACCCCATGAGTTCTCATACCGCGCAAACTGAATTGAAGTTTCTGGGCAAGCTGATCGTCGACGCCGAGCTGCATTGCGAAACTGGCCTCCATATTGGGGCCGGCAAGGGCTCGCTTGAAATCGGCGGCGCCGATAACCCGGTCGTCAAAGACGCCTTTGGCCGTCCTTACGTCCCTGGCAGCTCGCTCCGTGGACGCTTGCGTTCGCTGCTGGAGCAAGCCACCGGCAACGCCGTTCCCGCCGAACTCGCTTACCTTACCCGGCGCAAAGGCGTCGAGGTCCGCGTACACCAAAGCGACCGTCCCGATGACGAGATCTGCCTGCTGTTCGGCCGCCATCCGGGCCGTCTGGAACGCGTACAGGGCGAAGCCCTCGACGGTGGCGCCGTCACCCCCGCGCGCCTCACCGTTTACGACTCGCCGCTGGTTCCTGAAAGTATCACTGCGGCGATGCGCGAATACCTCGACGACGAATTGACCGAGGTGAAAAGCGAGACGGCGGTCGATCGCATCACCGCCCAATCGAACTCCCGGACGCTGGAGCGCGTGCCCGCCGGTGCGCGCTTCACGGTGCGCCTGGTGCTCGACATTCTGTGCCCCGAAGATCGCGACTTAACCGCGCCCGTTCTGATGGCCATGCGCCTTTTGGAAGACGACGCCCTGGGCGGCGGCGGCGCGCGTGGCAGTGGCCGCGTTCGTTTCGCCAACGTCAAGCTATCCTGGCGCAACAAGGCCTACTACGCCGGTGGCGCGGAAACCACCATCGCCACCGCGGCCAACCTGGCCGAACTGCAGGCGGCCAATCTGACGGACTCGTTGACTGACTAACGCATGGCCAGCCGACCCGGCATTCTCGTAAAATTTCGACCCGCCGGCCCCTGGCGCTTCGGGCCCGATGATGGCGCGCGCGATCACGCCGAAGTGGTCGGCCACAGCGACCTCGTCTACTCGGCCGTCTGTCAGGCCATGGCCCAAGTGGGCGACCTGCCGGCCTGGCTCGCCGCCACGGTCCAAGCCGCTTCGTCAGCCGTGCGCTTCTCTTCCCTTTTCCCATTTCAAGGCCGCGTGCTGTTTGCGCCGCCTCCGGCCAACCTCTGGCCGCCGGCTTCGCAGCGCTTGCGCTTCAAGGGTGCGCGCTTCGCCCCCTTGGCCCTTCTGCAGGACTTGGCCGCCGAAAAGCCCGCTCGCGAAGAGCGTTGGGAAGTAGACCCTGAATCGGCTTGCGTCATACCCTCGGGTGGCGATGCGCCCTTCCGCATGGTGACCCGCACCGCCGCTGGCGTTGACCGTTTAACAGGCGCGGCCCAAACCCATCAGACCGCTGGCATCGAGTTCAGCCCCGGTGCCGGACTCTGGTGTTGGGTAGAGTTTGCGTCGGCCGGGGCCCGCGAATGCTGGCTCCCAGTCCTGAAGACTGCCTTCCGCTGGCTGGGCGAT
>JAYVRS010000583.1:0-1707 GCA_043776185.1 Bryobacteraceae bacterium
ACCGTCGCGATGACGAGGTCGTTAAAAGCCTTCGGATCGGCGATGCGGCCCACCGTCCTCAGCGTCTCTTCCCGCACGCCCGCCGTCACGTTTCCTCCGGGTATGTCGCTATTCTGCCGCACCAGAGCCTCGGAGACCCGCGTGATCGGGATCCGGTACGCATCCAGTCGATCGGCATCCATCCAGATGTTGATGGTGCGTTCCAGCCCCCCCACAATCAACACTTCACCCACGCCATTCGCCCGCTCGATTTGGGGCTTCACCAGCTTGTCGGCCAATTCAGTCAGTTCGCGCACGGAGCGGTCGCCCGCCAGCGCAATCGTCAGTATGGGGGTCGTTTCGTTGTCGAACTTCGAGATAATCGGCGGGTCAATGTCGGGCGGCAGTTGCCGCAATACCGTGGCCACCCGGTCCCGCACGTCCTGCGCCGCCGTGTCGATGTTGCGGTTCAGGTCAAACGTGGCGATGATCATCGACCGGTTCTGCACCGACACCGAGCGCAGTTCGCGAATCCCTTCCACCGTGTTCACCGCTTCTTCGACGATGTCGGAGACCAGCGTCTCCATCTCCTCCGGCCCCGCACCGGGCAGGATTGTCCGCACGGCCACCGTCGGCACGTCCATCGCCGGAAACCGGTCCACTCCCAGCCGGAAGTAACTCGAGGCCCCCACCACCACCAGCGCCAGAATGATCATGGCCGCAAAGATCGGTCGCTTAATGCTAATTTCGGCGAGTTTCTGCATTATTTACTAACAATCGTGACGGGACGACCGCCCACTAAGTTACCCGGCTTCACCACCACCAATTCGCCCGCCCTCAACCCTTCTGTAATTTCGACGCGCCCCACTTCGCGATAACCGGTGCGCACCACTCTCTCCACGCTCTTGCCCTTTTCCACCGTGATCACCTTTTCGATGCCCGCGAAAGTCAGCAACGCCGTCGCCGGAACGAAGATCGCCAACTCCTTGTTTTCTGACAGCAACTCCGCCCGCACAAACGCGCCGGGCCGCAGTTCCCCCCGCTCATTAGGGATCTCCGCTTCCACCATCAGCGTGCGGTTCGTTTCGTCAATCGCCGGGCTCAACCGCGTCACGCGGCCATAGTACACCCGCGTCTGCTGGTCCATCCGCAGCCGCACTTGCTGCCCGCCCCGCACCCCCGCCGCCGCCCGCTCCGGCACCGGAATCCGCAGCCGCAGCGGACTCACATTCAGAATCGTCAACACCGGCGTGCCCGCCGCCACATATTGCCCTACCGCTGCCGTGCGCTCTGAAATCGCCCCCGCCATCGGCGCCGTGAGAACCGCATAAGCCAACTGCTGCGTCGCCATCTCCAGCTCCGAACGCCGTTGCCGCAACAAAGATTGCCGGTTCCGAATCTCCTCCATCGCATCCAGATAGCCGCCATCGGCCATCTGATAAGCTGCCGCCGCCGAATCGTACTCGCTCTTGGCGATCAGCTTCTGGTCAAACAGCTGCTGGGCGCGGTCGCGCCGCAGTTTGGCTTCGTTTAGTGCCGCGTTGGCCTGGCGTACAGAGGGCGTGCGTTCGGGCACCACTCTTTCGTCGGCACTATCGACGGGCAAGCCCAAACGAGTCCGCGCTTGGTTCAGAGCCGCCGTAGCCTGCTCCACGGCAATCCGCAGATCCGTCGGTTCAATCCTGGCCACCACCTGCCCCTGTTTCACCCGGTCGCCCAAATCCACCG
>JAYVRS010000584.1:0-1705 GCA_043776185.1 Bryobacteraceae bacterium
GGATGCACCTTCATCTTTTCGAATTCTTCGACGGTCAGCTTGCCGGGCTTGGAAATAATGTACTCCGGCACGGCCAGCTTGCCGATGTCGTGGAGCAAGGCGGCCGCGTTTAAGGCTTGAATCTCATCATCGCTGAGGCCGAGTTCGCGAGCGATTTCGGTGGAATAGACCTGCATGCGGCGGAGATGGTCATGCGTGGTTTCGTCTTTGGCGTCGATCGCCAGGGCCAAGGCCTTAATGGTGCGCAGATGCAGCTCAGCCATGCGCTTGGCTTGCTGCTGCTCGTCGCCTAGCCGTCCCAGGTAGATGCGGTAGGAGCGCTCCACCATGTACGCGGTCGGCAGCAGCAAAACGGCGACCTCCCAGCCCAGGCTGTGGAAGAGCACCGAGAAAGCCCAGGCGAGCAAGGCACAGATCAGATACTGGGGCGCGGTAAAGAAGAAATTCTCATACCAGTGGCGGAAGGCAGGCTTGCGGTTCGTCAGGCTGAGCACGAGGGAGATCAAGATCGTGTTGAAGAAGAAGTACGTCAAGCTGGCGACAAAAAAGAGTAGCGCGACGTTTTCGCTAATGGCTCGGACCGATGGCGAGTGGAAGGCCGAGTAGCCGGCGGCGGCCGAGAGGATGGTGCCAGCGACGCTGAATAACATCTGCACTAACTTCGGCGCGGCCTTAGTCCCCCAGACACACTGGGTGAGGCTGCCAGCGGCGGCGGTGAGCAGCATGGCGGGCATGGGCAGGTAGCTCATGGCCAGCAAGCTCACCAGGTAATTGATCGAAAGGGTGCCTAAGATGCCGGGAATCTTAACTTTGAGAGGCGAGGCTAGCGCGACGCACACCAGCGAAAACGCGAGCGTGGTGAAAGGGATATCGATCCAGTTGGCGATAGAATACGCCAGCAGACCGTACCCGGCTAGCAGGACGGCAGCGATATAAGCTTTGGCGTTCGCTCTCATTTTCGTTTTTGCCCGAAGCGCCCAGACCCACTAGGGCAGAGACACTTCGGACGAACCCATTTTGGGCTACTAATTCTTTCGACCAATCCTTCGCGCGAAAGCATGGGGTAAAGACCTTAGAGGACGGCTTTGAGGACCGGCTTGAAGAAGCACGGCCGCCGGTTGTGATACGCTCGCCCGGATGCATCCTTGGTTGGCACATTACGCGGCTCACGTACCGGCGGCGATCCCGCTGCCGCACGAGACGCTGCTGGAAGCGTTTGAGTCCCGAGCCCGGCGCTGGCCGGAGTCGGTGGCCGTGTTCCATTTTGAGACGGCCATTTCCTTCGGTGCGCTGGCCGAACAAGCCTGGCGTTTCGCTACGCAGTTGGCGGCCTGGGGTATCGGCCAAGGGGATCGGGTGGCCGTGTCGCTCCAAAACGACCCGGAGTTTCTGGTGGCGCTGTACGGCACTTGGATGCGGGGGGCGATCCTGGTGCCGTTGAGCGCCTTGCTGAAACAACGGGAGATCGCTTTCCATTTGGCGGACTCGGGGGCGCGCGCCTACGTTTGCCGCGACGAGATCTTCGAAGAGCAAGCGCAGCATGCGCTCGCTGGTACCCAGGTGGAGCAGGTACTACTATCCAGCCAGTTCGCGAGTTTGCCGGCGGGCGACCCGGCCGTTCATGCGGCCGCCGGCTTGGACGACGCGGCCTATTTGGTTTACACTTCGGGCACCACGGGTTCGCCCAAAGGGGCCATCAGCCTGC
>JAYVRS010000585.1:0-1703 GCA_043776185.1 Bryobacteraceae bacterium
CCAACATGTATCGCCATACGCGCGGTGACGGCTTTGGGCGCGAGTGCAAGCGCCGCATCATGCTCGGAACTTATGTTCTGAGCCATGGCTACTACGATGCCTACTATCTAAAAGCCCAAAAGGTCCGGGCCCTCATCGCCCAGGATTTTGCCCGCGCTTTTACCCAAGTTGACGCCATCGTGGCGCCGGTCTCGCCCTTCCCGGCCTTTAAACTCGGCGAAAAAATGGCCGACCCGCTCCAGATGTATCTGAGCGATATTTACACCATCACCGGCTCACTGGCCGGCATTCCTTGCCTGTCCGTGCCTTGCGGCAACACCCAGGAGGGGCTTCCAGTGGGCTTACAAATTCTAACGAAACACTTCGACGAGAGCACTATGTTCCGTTTAGCGCACGCTTTTGAACAAAGTCGCCTAAGCTGACTCATTCGGCCCTTCAATTGCATCCATAATTAAAGGAGATATTTATGCCATTCACTCTGCCCAGTCTGCCCTACACCCATGACGCTCTTGAACCGGTCATCGACAAGATGACGATGGAGATCCACCACGGGAAGCATCACAACGCTTACGTCACCAACCTGAACAAGGCCCTCGAATCGGCACCTGAACTCGCCGCGAAGACCATCGAAGAACTGCTGGCCGGCAACCTTGCCGCCGTTCCCGATGCCATCAAAGGCCCGGTCCGCAATAACGGCGGCGGCCATTGGAACCACACGTTCTTCTGGAACATCATGCGTGCGCCCAAGGAAGGCAACTCCCCACACGGCAAGCTCGCGGCCGCCATCGATGCCAAGTTTGGCTCCTTCGATGCTTTCAAGGAAAAATTCAACGCCGCTGGCGTTGGCCGCTTCGGCTCCGGTTGGGCTTGGCTCATCAAGACCGCCGATGGCATCGAGATCATGTCCACCCCCAACCAGGACAATCCTTTGATGGAAGGCAAAACCGCCATCATCGGCTGCGATGTCTGGGAGCATGCCTATTACTTGAAGTATCAGAACCTGCGCCCCACTTACCTTGCCAATTGGTGGCAGGTCGTCAACTGGGACGCCGCTGAAGCAAACTTCAACGCCTAATCGCTGGAAGGGGCGGGTCGCCTGACCCGCCCTATCTTTTTGCGATACCCTCTCTAAGTGCCCCCCGTCCTCGAACTTCGTGGCATCTCGAAAACCTTCCCTTCGCACAAGGCAGTGGACAACGTGTCGTTGACACTGCAACGCGGCGAGCTTCACGCGCTCCTGGGCCCTTCCGGATGCGGAAAGACCACGTGCCTGCGCATGGTCGCCGGCTTCGAAGTCCCGGACGCCGGCCAGATCCTGCTGAACGGCAGCGACATCGCCCCGCTCAAACCCTACGAACGCAACGTCTCCACCGTCTTCCAGAGTTACGCGCTCTTCCCCCACCTCACCGTCTTCGATAATGTCGCCTTCGGCTTGCGGCAGCGGAACGATCCTGCCATCGCCAGTAAAGTAAGAGCGGCACTGGAGTTAGTGCAACTCGAGCACAAGGCCGATCGCAAACCCGCGCAAATGTCCGGCGGCGAAAAGCAGCGTGCCGCCCTCGCCCGTTCGCTTGTACTTGAGCCCGACTTACTCCTGCTCGATGAACCGCTCTCCGCCCTCGATCCCAACTTACGCCAGGAAGTTCGCCTCGAATTGAAAGCGCTCCAACGGCGCGTCGGCATTACGTTCCTCATGGTGACCC
>JAYVRS010000586.1:0-1702 GCA_043776185.1 Bryobacteraceae bacterium
ATCCGGGGCTTTCCGCGAGTGCCGGTAATAGCCACTCGCGCATCCGGAACGCTTCTGCCCGAGGGATCAGTTACATGTCCGTGGATGTTTCCCGTGCCCGGCTGAGCTTGCACCGTCATAATTGCGCATGCAAATAGCGCCAGAGACGATTTCATTTACTGGCCTAGTCCTTGACTTCCATGCCGGCGGCATTCACCAGCATGGTAGATTTTTTCCCGGACTTGCTTTTGAGAATCGCTTCATAGTTGACCGTCTCTCCCTTGGTCACGCTCTCCACCATGGTGATGGTGCCTCCGGTGGCCTTTTTCTCAATTGCGGCCTTGGCGGCAGCCGGAATTGTTTTGATGTCCACTTCCTGTTCAACGACGATCAAAGTCCCCTTAGCATCTACGTTGAAGTCCCGGTGCTTGCCGTTCAGAATCGTTTCGACTTCGTACTGAGTAACGCCCTTCTCCACTTCCTTGGCGATGTTCTTGATTTCTGCGCCCTTAAGATTTTCGCTAATTGTCTTTTGGACAATCGGAGGGAGAGTGCTCAATTTAAGACTCTTGGCGGAAACCAAACCTGAACAGCCAAGGATTGTAAATAAGGCAAAGATTGGTGTTTTCATTCGTGCTCCTTCTCCAATCTTAAGAGCTGGTTCTGAAGAATCGCTGAATGAAGCCAAACTAGTTCGCTACTTACCGATGACCATTACGTGAAAACTGTCGGGAATGATGGGTGCGCGGCCTTTCTTCTGACCCGCCTTAGGCTCGGGGACGGGGCCGAACTCGGCGCCTAGCAGATAAATACGATGCAGCTTCTCATCCACCGCCATCGTCCGTGCGCCACGCGCCGTCTGCACTGTCTCAACAGGGATGTACTTGCCGTTGACAGCTTTGACGATGGTAAGAGTTCCATCGCCGCCGTTCGAACTGAAAGCGAGGCCGGAGCCGGGATCGAATCCCGCGCCATCGGTGCCTGGTCCGACTTCCGGCGTGGCGATCACCTTCATCGTGGCAATGTCGGTAACAGCCATCATGCGGTTACCGCAAGCAGAGAACAGCTTTTTGTTTTTCGTGTCGATGGCCAGACCGGTGGGGCCTTCGCACGGGGCGAGGGACGCACGACGCGTAACCCCGGGCTTGGCCGCATCAATCTCAACGATTTCGTTAGTGGTCTCAATATTGGCGTAGAGCTTACCTGCGCCGTCAACTACGCAAAACTCGGGCTTTTCGCCGACAGGGAAAGTCTTCACGATCGCGTTGGTCTTAACGTCGATGGCGGTGGAGTCGTTGGACTTGCCATTGAATGTGAAGACGCGCTGCGTCTTGGGCTCGTAGCAGATCGAATCCGGGTTTTGACCGGTGGCGGGTTCGCCGAGCTTTGCCAGCGTCTTGAGATCGAAGACAGTCACAGAGTTCGACTGGCCGTTGCTGATGAATCCCTTGCTCACTTCGGGAGCAACGGCGATGCCGTGCACTCCATGAAGTTGCGTGATCTGGCCGACGACCTTACCGGCACTGACGTCGACTACCTCAACCGTGGATCCATGGGAGAGATACAGACGGCGAGCGGGGCTGTCGAGAGTGAGATAATCCCACCCTCCGGTGCCGCCGATCTTAATCTTGTTGACTACCTTATAACCTTCGGCGGCGAAGGCCACAAAGGCGATGAGAGCTACTGTTATTAATCGTTTCATTCGGTCACTCCATTTTGACGA
>JAYVRS010000587.1:0-1701 GCA_043776185.1 Bryobacteraceae bacterium
TCCTTCTGATAGCCATCCGCGTCCACAAACCAAAAAACGGCCAGCAACGTCAATATCACCGCCGCCACCGCCACCACGTGTTGCCAGCGTAGCCCCACCAGCAGAATTCCCGCCGCCAGCGCTGGAAGAAACGTAAGAGCCGTGCCCATGTCCGGCTGCTTGCGCACCAGCAAGAATGGGATCAGTATCAACCCAGTCAGTTTCAAAAGATCGGGCAGTTCCAGACGCTTCGTCCGCAACTCCACCAGATACCAAGCCACCAGTAAGATCACCACAATCTTGACGAATTCCGATACTTGTACGCTTTGCCCACCCACCACCAGCCAGCGGCGCGCCCCCAAAATCCGCTTCCCAAAAAAGATCGTCACCAGCAACAGAAAAATGCTGATCCCATACAAATAAGGCACTTGCCCCAGCAGCGTATGGTAATTGATCCGGCTGAAAATCAACATCAACGCGATCCCCACCCCCACATTCACCATGTGCTTCCACCACGCCGACTCCAGCTTCGTCCCATGCGTGGCCGAGAAAATCTGCAAGCCGCCCATCAACGCAATGATCAGCGCCGTCAGCAACAAAGGCCAATCCAAGTCGCGTACCGACTTCACGGCCGACAGACGAGTGCTTCGCCCCACCGCAATAATCATGGCCGCACCGCAGCCGTGAGCGGAGCCACCGGCGGCGGCACCGGCGCCCGGGCCTTCTTATCGAAATATGCCTTAATCACATCGCGCGCAATGATCGACGCCTTGTCGCCATGCTCGCCGCCCTCAATCAGCGCCGCCACCACAATCTCCGGATTCGTCCGCGGCGCGAATCCCGCAAACCAGGCGTTATCCTTCACAATCCCCGTCAGGTTGCGCCGCTTCATCGTCTCATTCGAAATCAACTGCGACGTTCCCGTCTTCCCGCACACCTCAATGCCCGGCAACCAAGCCTCGCTCGCCGTGCCGCCCCGGTTCACCACCGCATACATGCCACTCACCACCCGCTGCACATTTTCAAGATTCACCTTGGCCACCCGCGGCTTCTCCGTCGGCCGCCGATTCTCCGTCGGGTCTGGCTTCGCAATGTGCGGCGGATACCATACCCCGGCCGAAGCAATCCCCCCCATCGCATGCGCCAATTGCAGCGGCGTCGTCGTCAGATAGCCCTGCCCAATCGAGACGTTGATCATATCGCCGTGCAACCAACCCTGCCGCATCTTCTGCATCTTCCAAGGCCGGCTCGGCATGTCCCCCGTCGATTCACCCGGTAAGTCGATGCCCGTCTTGCGCCCTAACCCGGCCATCTCGCCCCACTTTGAAAAACGGTCAATCCCCAACAGCAAACCCACGTTGTAGAAGAAGATGTCGCACGATTGCGCCAGCGCATAGTTCATCCCCACCCGCCCATGGCCTGACCGCGCATGGCACTTAAAGTCGTGGTCCACATAGAAGAAATGGCCCGTACACTGCACTGCATAGTCCGGCCCAATCACTCCCTCTTCCAGCGCCGCCAACGCCACCAACGGCTTGATCGCCGAACCCGGCGACAGCCGCGATTGCGTGGCCCGGTTGAACATCGGCGTCTCCGGATCCTCCAAGATCGCCTTCCACTCCGCATTCGAAATGCGTGTCGAAAACTTGTTCGGGTCATACGCGGGCCGGCTCGCCATCGCCAGCACTTCGCCCGACCGTGGATCGAGCGCGACCACCGCGC
>JAYVRS010000588.1:0-1699 GCA_043776185.1 Bryobacteraceae bacterium
GCCAATAAGAAGCTCTACGCCCTCAGCAGCACCTTGCGCCTCTACATCGTCGACCCCGCCACCGGCGCCGCCACCATCGTCGGCGGCGGACCCATCACCAGCAACCTCACCGGCTCTCGCTTCGGCTTCAACTTCAACCCCGTCGTCGACCGCATCCGCATCGTCACCAATACGGGCCAAAACCTTCGCGCCCATCCCGACACCGCCGCTCTCATCACGCCTGACGGACAGTTGAATTATGCCGATGGCACCTCGCCTAATATCGTCGCCGCCTCTTACACCAACTCCGTGGCCGGCGCCACCAGCACCACGCTTTATGACTTCGACCTGGCCCGCCGCGCCCTGGTGATTCAAACCCCGCCCAACGACGGCAACCTCACCCAGTTCCTCACCATCAAAGGTGACTTCTCCGACATCACCGGTTTCGATATCTCGCCCGCTGCCGGCAACAAGGGCTATCTGGCCACCCGCGAAAATGGCGCAGCTCGCGTACAACTCTACGAGATCGATTTTGCCGCCGCCCGCGCCACGCTTACCGGCACCATCGGCACGCTGGACCAGATCACGGCCATCGCGGTCGAGCCCGCCGGCGTCCCCACCCTCTTCACCAATCTGGGCGGCTTGCCCGCCATCTCCGCCGTGGTCGATGAGTTCCTCGGCGTGGTCGTCGGCGACAACCGCATCAACAAGTTCTTCGCGGCGACGGTGGCCAGCCCGCAGCGTGTAGCTGCCTTGCGCCAGAACCTAATCGACCAAGTCTGCGCCGGCTCCGGCGGACCCTGCCTGTACAAGGGCCGCGACATGAAGTCCACTCACCAGGGCATGGCCCTCACCGACGTCGAGTTCGACGCGCTGGTGGAAGACTTGGTGAAAGCCCTCGACAAGTTCAACGTTCCGCTCCCAGAAAAGGCCGCCCTGATCGGCGTGCTAGCCCCCATGCGCGCCGACATCGTGGAGAAGAAGCAGTTGCAAATTCTGGCTGGCCAGTAACGCTCTCACCTCTTTACTGACCAACCCGGCCCGCTGGACGACTTCGCCAGCGGGCCGCACTTATTTCGCCTCCTCCGCTCGACACTGGCATAGTGCGACACTGTGCGGCGCAGCCGCATTTCCCAATGGCCGCTGTGATAGAATTTCGCCACTATGCGAGTCATCCCCCTTTCGATGCTGCTGTTGAGCGCTTCAAGCGCCTTCCCCCAAACCAAAAGTAATGGCAAAGTCGTCGACGGCCTCGAACGCCTCCTCTACATCTCCAATAAGACCGGCGTTTCCATCTACGACATCAACGACGGCCATAAGTTCATCCGTAAATTCGCTGTCCCCGACAGCGCCGACTACAAAGGCATTTCCGCCAGCATTTCCCTCGGCAAGCTGTATCTCACCTCCAACCTCAAAGACGAACTCATCTCGGTCGACTTGGCCACCGACAAAATCGACTGGCGCCGCCACTACGACGGCGGCTACGCCGACAGCCAGGCCATCACTCCCGACGGCAAAACCCTCTACGTCCCGATGCGCGATAGCGACAGCTGGTGGGCCATCGACGCCGCCAATGGCGACGTGAAAGCCAAAATCAAAACCGAACACGGCCAAAACTATACGGATCACCCCATCGGCGGCATTGGCCCCCACAACACCTGGATGAACCCCTCCGGCTCCCGTGTCTACCTGTCCATCCTGAGCGTCCCCTGGATCTACA
>JAYVRS010000589.1:0-5401 GCA_043776185.1 Bryobacteraceae bacterium
TTTGTGATCTCGAGTTGTCCCATGGTCAACGGTCCCTCTAACGAAAGACAAGTCCCAGAAGGCCAGGCGCTCGCTTCGTCGATTCTTTCCTTAGGCGGATCCGGGCCGAGTACATGGCCAAGCCCGTCGCCGTCGTCCACGCGGGATCTTCCAGAGCTTCCGGTAGATCCGCGATTCCATCCGCATCAACCACCGCCGAACGCACGGGACAGCCCAGCACCCGCTCGGCGAGTTCCAGTAAGCCCGGCAGCCGCGATCCGCCACCGGTGAGCAAGGCGCCCTGTAACAATTGTTGCGTCATCCCGCAATCGTCAATCGCTTCGTGCACTTTCTCAAAGAGCTCTTCCGCGCGCACTTGTAAAATCAAGCTCAAGTCGCGACGCATAGCCTCCCGCGCCGGCCGGCCTTCGGGGGACGGTATTTCGATGATACTCTTCGCGGAGGTTAGGTCAACCATCGCGCAACCCACCTGAATTTTTAACTGCTCGGCCTCTTCAGGCGCCACCGTAAGACCGTAAGCCACATCGTTCGTAAACTGCTCGCCGCCCATCGGAATGGAAGTAGTGCAAAGCAACGAGTCGCCATGATATACCACAATGTCCGTGGACTGCATTCCAATGTCCAGTAACACGACGCCCTGCCGCCGCTCTTCCCAACGTAGCGCCGCATAGGCCGCGGCCATCGGTTCGAACACCGTCTCTTCCACCCCGAGGCTGGCCGAATGGAGCGCATTCACCAGACATTGGTGTTCTTGCACGGAAGCCGTAACCAGGTGCACATGGGCTTCCATTAACTCGGCGGTCATGCCCTTAGGGTTACGGAAACCCGCCCGGCCATCAACGGTAAAATCCTGAGGAAACACCTGTAACAGTAAGCGATCCTCTTCCATCTGGACCCGGGAAGCGCGACGAATCGCGTACTCCAGATCAGCCGTATCTAACTTACGCGGACGACCAAACTCGTAAGTCCAGCGGGCGGATCCTCCCACGACTCCGGGCCCTCCCAAACCGATCACCGCGGACTCGACGGCATGCATCGCGGCTTGTTCCGCGCCGCGCACCGCCCAACGCACACTCTCCGCTACACTCTGCTGATCGGCCAACTTGCCTTTAATCCAGCCCCGTGATATGTGCTCGCCGTGACCCAGGTAGCGCACCCGCTCGTCTTCCACCGCGAGAATGACGCACCGGGTGCGGCTGCTGCCCGCATCCACGCCCGCCGCTAATATTGGTTTTCTCTTGTTCATTCGGGCCGTGTCTCAACTTTCGCAGACCCCGCCTTTGGAATCGGGCTCAAAGCCACAATCTGATTTTCCGGGCGTAGGTCAAAACCGGGAATTTCAGAACTCTGGGGTAAATTATCTAAATTCGTAAAGTAATTCTCCAGCCGGACAAAGAACTTCTCATGACCCAGTAGTAACACGATCTCGCGGTCCTTGAACTGCTGAAACAGCTTTAAGTTATTCGGCTCAGAGGCATCGACCCGCGCCACCCGCTCGCGGTAGACGCCGGATTCACGCATCAGCCTGATCACGCGCTGCATGCTCACCCTTCGATCTTCAATCGGCATCTCCGCCGTCACTCCGATCACCACCGGAGCGGGCGGCCGCGCGTCGCCGTAGGGCGTGAGAATGGCGCCTTCTGCATCGATCAACGCCAGATGAAAGTCGTGTCCCAGCTCAGTGTCGCGGGGCGTGGGCGGCAGATGGAGCGAAGCCACTGGCACGCGCTCAGTAAGCTGCACCTGGATTCGATTCGGCCAAATCCTCAGCACAGCCGCATCGCGAATCCAATCCACTTTGGTAAGCCGCTCGCGCCGTTCAGCCAACGGGACTAAGTAAATGCTCTTCCCGAAATCCGGCGCGAAGATCTTATGAATCTCTTCGCGGTCCGCTCGCTTCAAGCCACCAATTTGCAAGTTGGGGCTCAGTTCACCAGCTTCATCCGGCACGGCCAGCACAAAGCGCCGGTCGATGGTGAGAAACTCGTCTACTTTGCCGCCTGTCCACAGCAAAACCAAGATTCCCAGTACACAAGCCAACGCCCAAGCTAGATATTTCCAGGGCGACCGTTTGGGCGACTCTTCTGGCGGCTTCTTGACTCGCTCTCGTTTGGGTGTATCTGCATTTCTCGGCGAAGTAAGTGGTCGCTCATCGGAGCCAGCGATCCGCTGCCGAGGACGTTCGTCGTTCGAGTCGATAATCATACGCGGTCTCGCAGTCTGCCCAAGATCAAGTCACCGGCCTGGGAGACGTTACCCGCCCCGAGCGTAATGATCACGTCGCCATCCTTAGCTTGCTGTGTAACTCGCTCCACACCGGCCTCAATCGTGCCTACATATGCGGCGCCGCGATGACCAAAATCGCGCAAGCGACGCGCCAGCGCTTCGCCGGTAGCGCCTTCGATCGGCTGCTCGCTCGCCGCGTAGACGTCGGTGATATAGACATCGTCCGCCTGATGAAAGGCCCGCGCGAACTCATCCATCAAGTGGTGAGTGCGACTGTAACGATGGGGCTGAAACAAGACATGCACGCGTCCAAACTTACACCGCCGCGCGGCGTCGAGCGTGGCTCGTACCTCGGTAGGATGATGTCCGTAATCGTCAATCACCGTCACGCCCGCCGCCTCACCGCGCACCTGAAAACGCCGATCCACGCCAGTGAAGCTTTTGAGACCGGCGGCGATTTTCTCTGGCGTTAGTTGTAATTCCAGGCCAACGGCCACAGTCGCGGTGGCGTTCAACACATTGTGCATGCCAGGCAAAGGCACTTCAAACTCACCCAAATTCTGCCCGCGCAATTCCAGACGGAATTGGCTGGCTAAGTGGCCATAACGCGCATCGCGGATCACCAGATCCGCCTGCGCGCTGGTGCCGTAAGTGAGAACGCGGCGCTTTACTTGGGGCAGCACCTGCTGGATGTTCTCGTCATCCAAACAAAGAATCGCCACGCCATAAAAGGGCACTTTATTGATGAAGGCGCTAAACGCTCGCCGGATCTCTTCGAGGTCCGCGTAATGGTCAAGATGCTCGCGATCGATATTGGTGACGATGGCCACAATGGGCGCGAGCTTGAGAAACGAACCGTCGCTTTCATCGCTCTCGACCAACAAAATTTCGCTCTGCCCCACGCGCGCGTTCGAGCCGCCCATCATCCCGACGCGGCCGCCGACCACCACCGTTGGATCCAAACCGGCATGGCTCAGCACCGCCGCGGTGAGCGACGTGGTGGTCGTCTTTCCGTGGCTACCCGCCACGGCGATACCGTACTTCAACCTCATTAATTCCGCCAGCAGCTCTCCACGCGGAATCACCGGGATCCCACGCCTGCGCGCCTCCAACACTTCCGGGTTGTCGGCCGCCACGGCCGAACTCACCACGACGGCCTGGGCCTCGCCCACGTTGGCCGCCGCATGTCCGGCGGCAATCCGCGCGCCCATACCCGACAGCCGCTCCGTCAGCGGCGACAGCTTCAGATCGCTGCCGCTGATCCGGTAGCCCAAATTCAAGAGCACCTCCGCAATGCCGCTCATGCCAATGCCGGCGATACCCACGAAGTGCAGATGTTGCTGCTTAAAAAACATTCTCACCCAAAATTGTTTCGGTTTTCACGAGCGATGTCAAATTCAGTACCCGCGGTACTCGCCCGGGGCCGGTCCGGAAACTCGCATTTTTCTGGTTTCCGTTCGAGCGCCGGCTTCAATACGGCCTCGAGTAAGGCCCAATCGATCTTTGTCATGTCTTTCCTCCGCTGGTCTTTCTAGCACCGGCTAACTCTTCCAACAAATCTGCGGCGCGCTCGGCGGCACCGGCTTTGGCCAGCCTTCTGGCGGCGGCGCCCATCGCGTCTAACTCACCGCGATGGTGGCGGGCCCAAGCGATCTCTTCGCACAATCGCTCGCCTCGCAGGTCGGCGTTCAGCACCATCCGTGCGGCGCCGGCTTTCGCGACCGCCTCGGCGTTGGCGCGTTGGTGATCGTCGGCGGCGAACGGATAGGGCACTAGGATTGAGGGCTTGCCGGCCGCGCATAACTCGCTCAGCGAACCAGCGCCGGCGCGAGCCACGATCAGATCCGCCTTGGCGAATTCTGCCGGCATGTCCTCCAAAAATGCTCGCACCTCGCCGCGCATGCCAACCTGCGCGAACTCGGCGGCTAATTCGTTTTCCATCGCGCGACCGCACTGCAGAATCATCCGCACGGGCTCACTAGCCAATCTCGGCCAACTCGCCCGAGCTGCCTCATTCAGGGTCCGCGAACCCTGGCTTCCACCCGTCACCAGCACCGTAAACTCGGCCGATACCGGGCGGGGGCGCATCGCGAAGAATTCATCGCGCACCGGCAGACCCGTTACTTCGCAACGACCGACGGGGAAGCTAGCGGCCGTCTGCTCGAAACTAATCAGGGCGCGGGCAGCAAAGCGGCCCAGCCAGCGTGACGTCAACCCCGCGACGGCGTTCGGCTCCATCAAAACCATGGGTAGGCGTCGAGCAATGGCCGCCAGCATAGGGGGCGCGGCAACATAGCCGCCCATCGAAAATAGCGCCGCCGGCCGCCGGCGCGATAGAATCCGGCGCGAAGCGAGTACACTCGCGCGTAACTGCCATAAGGTCTTCATACGCCGGCTGATGCCGAGACCTTTGAGCCCGCCGATTTCAATCCACTCGAGCGGGAAGCCTTCGCGCGGCACTAAGCGCGACTCAATGCCCGCGCGCGTCCCGACGAAGAATGGCTCATGCCCGCGCCGCCGCAGTTCACGCGCCACGGCGAGCGCTGGCATGACGTGCCCGCCGGTGCCCCCGCCCGCCATGAGGAAAGTCCAACTCATCCGGAATGCTCACTTACACTCATCAGCATGCCGAGCATGAGAAGGGTGCCTAACATCGAGCTGCCGCCATAACTGATGAGGGGCAAGGGGATTCCCTTGGTCGGCGCCAAATCGAGGACGACACTGATATTGACGAAGGCTTGTAGCACAATCGACACAGTGATGGCCAGGGCCAAATAGCGGCCAAAGTCATCCGGCGCCACGTAGAAAAGGCGTAGCCCACGATAGAGTAAAACCAGGAATCCGGCAATCACGGCCAGAGTGCCCCACAGGCCTAACTCCTCACCGATTACCGCGTAGATGAAGTCAGTATGGGCCTCCGGCAAGTAATTCATTTTCTGCTTGCCCTCCATCAACCCCAGACCAAAAACACCTCCTGAACCTACGGCGATCATCGATTGGTTTACCTGATAGACGGCGTCGCGATTTGAGCTACCGCTGTTGATGTACTCTTTTAGACGGCCTTCCGGATCTACTTTCATGATGAGTGAGTAATTGGGATCCAGATAGCCCACGACGCGTTGAAGCCGGTATGGTTTGAGTAAGATTGAGGCTCCGATCAACGGAATCAACGCGA
>JAYVRS010000590.1:0-1694 GCA_043776185.1 Bryobacteraceae bacterium
CTAAAAGATTTGAGCGATCAGGAAGCCACTGAAAAAAACGAACAGAAGATCGATCAGAATAAGCCGGAAGGATTAGCCAAATGACGCCAGACATCACCAACCCCGAAAACACTCCGCCGCCGGTAGCGGAAAGCGTCGCGCCCCCGCTGCCCGTGCCGTTACCGGTATTGGGCTATTGCCGTGGATGTGGTGTGGCCCTGACGAGCGAGACCGTGCGGTATGCCATGGGGACCATGTATTGCCGCGAGCATGTGCCGTCCGGTGCGCCGAACACCGACAATCCCTATGTGGCGTCGCCCCAGGCGGCAGCGCCGGGCGCGAGTAGTGGGGCCCCGGTGCGGAAAAGCGATGCGGTTCCGGGTCTCGCCTTCATGCTGGGGCTGATTCCGGGAGTGGGCGCGATCTACAACGGCCAATACGCCAAGGGACTGATCCATGTGGTGATATTCGGTTTCATCGTGGCCCTGCAGGACCACGATGGCCCGCTCGTGGTGATGAACGGCTTCCTGATTCCGGCGTTCGTTTTCTATATGGCCTTTGAGGCGATGCATACGGCCAAGCGCCGACTGGAGGGTTTACCGGTGGATGAATTTTCGAGCATTGCTCCGCTGGGTGGGCGAGCGAATGGTTTTCCGGTGGGCCCGGTAATCTTGATGGCGGCGGGCGTGTTCCTGCTGCTGGCGAATTTGGATTTGATCTCGGTGCGGGCCATGATGCGCTGGTGGCCGGTGGGTCTGATTGCGGTGGGCGCCTACATGCTCTATCTGCGGACTCTGGGGGGCAGCGATGAATCACGTTAATTTATTGGGAGCCCTACGAGGTCCCGTGTTGCTGATGTTGCTGGGCGCATTGTTCCTGGTGGATCAAAACGGTGGCTTGTCGTTTGTGAATACTTGGCCGGCGCTGATTATCGTTTACGGATTGTTCAAATTGTTAGAGAATCTGGCGGCGAAAAGTTCGTTCCCGATGGGAGATGCACGATGAAACGAGCTAGTCTAATTGCTCCGCTGATTCTCATACTCATCGGTGGCATTTTCCTCCTGAACAATGTGCGGCCCGACCTCTCGATTTGGCGGCTGATAGCCAGTTACTGGCCATGGCTGCTGGTGGGTTGGGGCGCGGTGCGCATCGTGGAGATCCTAGTCGCTTGGCAGAAAGGGGAAGTGCTGCCGAAGTCCGGCGTAAACGGCGGTGAGTGGGCCTTTATCATTTTCCTTTGCTTTTTCGGAGCGGGCGCGTCGCAAGCCAGCCGGATTACGAATTGGCCTACCGGCCGCTTCAATCTATTGGGTTGGGAGATGATGGGCGAGAGCTATGACTTTCCGGTGAAAGCGGAGCAATCTGCCGAAGGCGTCAAGAAAGTGGTGCTCGAAAATCTACGAGGCAATGCGCGGTTGGTGGGCGGCGACAACACGCTGGTGAAGGTGGACGGCCGCACCATGATTCGCGCGTTGGACCGGGCAACGGCCGAACGAGCCAATGCTCAGGTGCCGCTGGTGTTGTCGCGGCAGGGGGACATTTTGTATATTCGCACCAGCCAGGAGCGCTGGACCGGGCAGGAACGCCTGACGGCCGACCTGGATATCGCGATCCCCAGAAACGTCAATGTGGAGTGCAAGGGCCGTCGCGGCGACTTCGAGGTGACCGGTATCACCGGCACGGTGGACGTCGATAGCGATAACGCGGGCGTGCGG
>JAYVRS010000591.1:0-5393 GCA_043776185.1 Bryobacteraceae bacterium
CTGAGCACGACACGCACGGGACGACCGAAAGGCACATGCAGCTCGTTGATCGAACGGGTACCGTCCGGATACTCGAAGGCCCAAAGCCATTTCTTTGCCGTAGCCTGAACCTCGAAGGAATCATTGGGCGCGATCCGGGCCACCATATAGGTTTGGAAGCCCCAAAAAAAGATGATCATCACAATAAACAGCGGAACAATGCTCCAGAATAGTTCCAAATTTAGATTGTGGGTGACGTGCGGAGTACGGTCGTTTGGACCTCGCCGTTTGTACTTAATCGAGAACCAAATCGCCGCCCCGGCTACGATGACGAAGAACACGATATTGACCCACGTAACGAAGATAAAAACGTCGTCGACAATCTTGGCGTGCGTCGACGCTTGGGGGGGAAGGAACAGTCTTTGCAGGAAATTCATGATACAGTCACCCAATCCTTTCCGGAAAGCGAGGCTTTCCGGTCTTTCAGCCACATTCGAACTAATAAACCAATCATCGCCAGGGCGATGAAACCACCCCCAAGCTTCATCAGATTCCTGGCGAAGACGACGTAGCCGCCCGCATTGGGATCGTAGTGAAAGCACCAGAGCAAAACCCGCTCACTAAAACCAAATTTCTCTTGCGCCGCCTCGACGAGAGCAAAACGCACATCACGGATCTTCTCCGGCTTCAAGATGCCATAAAGGTAGCGCGAAACCTTGCCTTGGGGCGTCATCACCATCACGACGGCCGAATGGGCATACTGTTGCTGATGCTCGTCAAAACGGTAACCGAAACCGACTTGGGCCGCCAACTTCTTTACGTTGCCCTGGTAATCCGTGAGGAAATGCCACCCCGGCGCTTCGCGTCCAAAACTCGCCAGGATCGAAGCTTTCTTCTGCTGCGCCAGATTGAACTGCTCCGTCGGGTCAATCGAGATCGTTACCACCTCAAACTCCTTGCCGGGCGTCCAGTCAAAATTACGCAAGGTTTGCGTCTGGCCGTTGAGCACCAGATTGCAGAGCATCGGACAGCTGTAGTAGACCAGATCCAAAATCACCGGTCGCCCGCTCGAGAAATACGAGCGCAACGTCTTCGGATACCCGGACTCGTCGGTGAACTCCAGGTCGAGATCCACCGTCTGGCCCAACTTCTCCGTAACTTCAATCCCCTTCAAAGCGGCAGGGACCGGCTTATCCGCTGCGAAAGCAGAGAGCGCGAGCACGAATCCGAAAATGGAGCTACTTCTTAGCATGTTCTCCTACAGCAGGCATCGCGGCAGGCACCGTGCTAGGGGCCGCAGCCGCACCGGGCGCACCGGCAGCCAGATCGGCGGCGGTCTTCACCGGCGTTGATTTGGTGGAATAGAACAGCTGTCCCGCTTTCGCTTCCTGCTCCAGCAGCACCATGGCGCGGTCAAGCGGCAAGTTGACCTTGCCCTTGGCCTTGTCCGTAAACTTATAGCGAGAGAGCACGTCTTCCTCTGCGGCGCGCACTTCTCCCAGGTCACGAGAACCAACGGCGTTCCCGACGGCGGCCTGAATCTGGTTATCGGTTACCGTACCGTAGTAGTAGGTAACGAAGACGAAGCTGGCAATCAGCGTGATGACAATGACGGCGGCGAAGCCAAAGACGGGGATTCCCTGCGGGTCCTCCCGATCGTAGCCTTCAGCGGCGGTCGCGATACGAATCTGGTCGTCTTCCATGATCTTCTGACCTTTCTCTCTCTAAATATTTTGATGCCCAAGCGCTTGTTCGAGGCGCAAATCCCCGATCGGAATTAGCGCTTTGCCGTGGAATCGGGACCAGAAGACCACGCCCACCGTGGCGACCGGTGCCAACCAGCCAAACAGATCCAGCCAATGGGGCGCCGGGGACTTGTAGAAGTTCGGCATAATGACAAAGTACAAGTCAATATACTCAATAAACAGGACCCAGAAAGCCATACCGAACATCAGCCCCAGGTTACGTTTGGAGCCCCGCGCCAGTAACATCAGGAACGGGAAGAAGAAGTGACCCACAATCAAGAGGTACGACAGTACCTCCCAACCATTTTCCCAACGGACCTTGTACCAGATCGTCTCTTCCGGCAGGTTCGCGTACCAGATCAGCATGTACTGCGAGAACGCGATATAGGACCAGAAGGCAGTGGTCGCGAACATCCACTTGCCGAGATCGTGGTAATGCTCGACGGTGATGGACTTCGCTAAGATACCATTCTTGCGCAGCAGCTGGCAGATGATCATCATCGTGGAGATGAAGGTCCAACCGCCGCCGGCGAAGATGTAGAGGCCGAAGATGGTGGAGTACCAGTGCGGGGCCAGCGACATCAGCCAATCAAAGGCGGCCAGCGAAACTGTGAGAAACGTGAAGACCAACCCGGGGGCGGACCAGCGGGCGGCCGTGTCCATGTGTTTGATCGACTGATCCTTGTCCTGGGCCAGCGACTGACTGGTGATGCGCCAAGCCACCAAGCTCCAGATCGCGAAGAAAACCACTCCGCGAATGACAAAGCCCTCGACATTCAAGAAGCCAGACTTTTGGCTCAGGATCGGATCCTTCATCACCTCTTCAGTATGCGACCACTCGTAGAGATGATGGATGCCGAAGACGACCGGGATAAAGAGCACGGCGCAGGCCGGAATCGCCGCCACCAGATGCTCCACAATGCGCCGTACGGTGACGCTCCAAGCCGAGCCCGTCAAATACATCACCTGGAGAAAGAACAAGCCGCCCAAGCAGGTGAGCGTGGAGTACGCAAAGCCCACCAGGTAGGAGCGATAGAAACGCTCCGGCTCCATCGCCAGACCCGCCGCACAGCCAATCCAACCAACCACGGCGAGAAAAAGCAGCGCGTTCCGTACCTTCGACCAAGTGGCATCTTCCAGATACCAGCGGTCCATCAAGCCTTCGAGATTATCGTGTCCAGACATGCTCAAATTTCCTCTTTACCGAATGTCCGCTTGGAGCGTAGGGGGCACATCTGCGAGCGCGCCATCCTGGCGCTGCAAGACGCGAATGTAGGCGACAATCGCCCAGCGATCACGCTCGGCGATCTGGGTTTTATAGCCCTTCATCGTACGACGACCGTTGCCGATGACATCGAAGTACTCACCGTCCGGATAGGCCCGGATCCGGTCTTCGTGCAAGTTTGCCGGGGCGAAGGTGGGCAATTTTTTCCACACCACGCCATGGCCACTGCCCGATCGATCATGGCAGGGCGAACAATACGTATTGTACTTTTTTTGGCCCAACTCGAAAGTGGTTTTGTCGAGCGTGAGCGGATTGCGGCCGACATACATGCCGCCGGAATTGCCCTGGTAGAAAGACTCGTCGTCCTTCAGCAGGCCCACGGCGACCGTGCCTTCGGGAGGCAGGTGCTGAGTGCGGCCGTCGGCAAAGTTCGGGTTCGCCGACTGGGCGCGGAACTTGTGCTGGCGGTCCATGTCGGGCCACACTTCGAGCGGCGTACTGCGGGTCGTAAGTCCCCCGCAGCCTGACAGCAGGGCGGCGAGTGAGACGACGGGGAGTAATTTAGAAAGCATCAGTTAGACTCCACCAGTTGGGTCGATTTCGGATGGGTTCCCTCGAGCAGTTGCCGGGTGGCAGTCTCGTCGAATTTGGGGTCCGACTTCTCGATCAGCAGCATAAAGCGGTCGTCTCCCACGCGTTCGAAGCCCTTAGCGCCGAACACCGGGTGATTGAAGCGCGGCAGGCCGTTTAAGGCGAGCATGATAAGGACCGAGGAGAAACAGGACAGCAACACCGTCAACTCGAAAGTAATCGGAATCGAGGGCTCAAAAGCGAACAAAGGCTTACCACCAATGACGAGTGGATAGGACTTGGTGCCCGTCCACCACTGCAGCAGCAGTGCCGTTGCCGCGCCCGTGAAGGAGAACAGAATGGCAATCTTTCCGACCTTCGACTCGGGCAAACCGAGCGCTTCTTCCATGCCGTGGATCGGGAACGGGGAAAAAGAATCGGTCTTCTTGTAGCCCGCGTCACGGACGGCCTTGCACGCCTCAAGCAGCGTGTCAGGGCTGTCGTACTCGGCCATCAAACCGTAGGCGCCCTTCTGGACGCGAGGCGCGAAAAATGACATGAGTCCCATGATTAGTGGTGACCTCCGGCGTGGACGGGTGTGGTCTCCCGGACGGGATCATGTCCGGGTAAATGAGTCTGTGCGGCCATGGCACCCTTCACTTCGCTCAACGCGATACAGGGCACGAATCTCAGAAAAAGCAGGAACATGGTCATGAAGAATCCGAACGTTCCGATGAAGGTGCAGATATCGACATAAGTGGGCCGGAAGTAGCCCCAACTGGAGGGCAAGAAATCGCGATGCAAGCTGGAAGCGATGATCACGAAGCGTTCAAACCACATGCCGATATTGACGAAGATCGACATGATGAAAGTGACGAGAACGTTGGTGCGCAGTGACTTCACCCAAAAAATCTGTGGCGAAAGAACATTGCAACTCACCATGATGGCGTAAGCCCACCAGTAGGGTCCGAAGGCGCGATTGAAGAACACGAAGCGTTCGTATTGGTTGGCGCTATACCAGGCAATGAAGAACTCGGTGGCGTAAGCGTAGCCCACGATCATTCCGGTTGCCAGGATGATCTTGTTCATGTTGTCGAGATGCTTGGAAGTGATCAGATTTTCGAGGCCCAGCGCCCAGCGCGTCACCAGCAGCAACGTCTGCACCATGGCGAAGCCGCTAAAGACGGCGCCAGCCACGAAGTAGGGCGGGAAGATGGTGGTGTGCCAACCGGGGACGATCGACGTCGCGAAATCGAACGAAACGATCGAGTGTACCGAAAGCACCAGCGGGGTCGAGATGGCGGCCAACAGCAGGTACATCTTTTCGTAATTAGTCCAGTGACGCGCCGAGAAGCGCCATCCGAGACTAACCACTCCCAGAATAGTGGCGCGCGTGTGACGGCCGGACATCATCGCCCGATCGCGGAGCGTAGCCAAGTCGGGAATTAGCCCCATATACCAGAATACGGCCGATACCGAGCCATATGTGCTGATGGCGAAAACGTCCCACATTAAGGGGGAGCGGAAGTTCTGCCACATCTCGAGATCGATGTTCGGCAGCGGCAGCATCCAGTAGCCACGCCACGGACGGCCCGTGTGCATGATGGGATAGATGGCGGCGCACAGCACGGCGAAAAGGGTCATCGCTTCGGCGGCGCGGTTGATCGAGGTGCGCCATTTTTGCCGAAACAGGAACAGGACGGCGGAGATCAGCGTTCCGGCGTGGCCGATACCGATCCAGAAAACGAAGTTGGTGATGTCCCAAGCCCAGCCGACCGGAGCATTATTACCCCAGACGCCCACGCCGGTAAACAGCTGATAGCCCAACATGCCGATCATCATCAGAAAGATGGAAAACGAGATCGCGAAGCCAA
>JAYVRS010000592.1:0-1691 GCA_043776185.1 Bryobacteraceae bacterium
AGCCCCAAGCCGACCAGGCCTTGACAAGCCACGCCCGCCGCTAATAGCCCTCCCCGCCCCTCCAAAACGCGCGACGTGAGGATCGCCATGGCTGGCAGCATGGGCAGTAAGTAACGGGCCGAGCCGGCAAAAAACAAGGCCAAAGCGCAGGCAAAGAAGATCGACATCCAGCCCAGCAGAAACAGATTGGTCCGGTCGCTGAAGCGCCGTTTCATCAGCAGCATGCCGGCGACCGCGCCCGTCAAAAACGGGCCCACCACAAACAGCAAATGGCCCGAGAGCGCGATGGCATTGCGCACCTTGGCCGTCAATCGCTGCAGGCCGTACTCGCTGAAGTAACCGGCCGCCACCGCCACCGGAAACGCGCCGCCGGAGATGCGCTCGTAAATCTGCCAAGCCACTAAAGCGATCACCGGCGTGCAGGCCACCATCCAACCAGCGCGCCACTCACGATGCCGCATCCACAGGTAAAGCCACAGAATGGGCACGATGGCCACGGACTGATACGCCGCGAGCCCGGCGCAGGCCAGCAGCGGGATCGCTAACCAAAGTCGACGATAGACAAAGGCGGTGATGCCGCTTAGGAAGAAGGCGAAAAACGGCAAGTCGGACTCGACCGAATTGCCGCTGACGACGAAGGCCGGCGACACCAACACCAACAGCGTCGTCCAAACGGGATGCGGCGAGTAGCGCAGCGCCAAGGCCCACATGCTGATCGCCACCATCAGCGAGAAGCCCAGGTAGCAAGCATGCAAAGTGACTTCGCTCAAGCCACCGGCCATGGCCAGTATCGCGGTCAGCACCCACGCGTTCAATGGCGGATGCGGATGGCCGCGCATGTCCACGTCTTTACCCTGGAAGACGTAGTGCGCGTGCCCCGGATGCAGCGGATCGGTTTGGCCATACATCGCGCTAGCCAAATAATAATAGTCATCGCCCTGGATGGGGTGAGCGATAAAGATCACGCGGGTCGCGATGGCGACGGCGAGAATCAGCAGAAATTGCTGGAGCCTGGTGCCGGTCAACACTTACTCGCCAATATATTTGAGATAGTCCGCTAAGGTCATCAGGCCCTTCACTTCGTCAGGCGCACTGAGCTTCACCTTCACCAGCCAGGCCTCGCCATGGGGATCTTCGTTCAGCTTCTCCGGTTTCGTGGCCAGCAGCGTGTTCACTTCGAGCACTTCGCCGGAGATGGGCGAGTAAATATCGGAGACCGCTTTCACACTCTCCACCGACCCAAACGTGGCGTGCGCCGTCAGCGCCAAGCCCAACTTCGGCAGGTCGACATAGACGATATCGCCCAGCTCTTTCTGCGCGTGATCGGTAATGCCAATGGTGCCGATGTCGCCCGTGACACTCACCCATTCGTGCTCTTTGGTGTATGAATAATTTTCCGGGTACATGAAACTTAAATCTTGCCTCTCTTATAAAACGGCGTGGCCACCACGATGGCGGCGGCGGTCTGGCTGCGCACCACGATCTCGAACTCCGTACCGATCACGCATCGATCGGCGGGCAAGTAACATAGTCCGATATTTTTCGGCGCACCGGGCGTGGACAAAGTGGGCGAAGGGCTGCCCGAAGTTACCCAGCCGGCTTTCACGCCATCGAACTGCACTTCGTAGCCATCGCGGCCGATGGCCCGGCCCGTCATTTCAAAGCCCACCAATTTGCGGGTTAAGCCGCGC
>JAYVRS010000593.1:0-1691 GCA_043776185.1 Bryobacteraceae bacterium
GCGCCGTTACGTTCCGCCTCCCGTTACAGCCGGCTACGAGTATGTGCAAATAATGAATCTGGTTGAAAATGCCGCTCGAGTCCGTGAAGAGGTGATTGAGCATTTAGCGGCGCCGCCCGTAACTGCCGGCAAGAAGGACCTGGTGCTGCTGCCTAATCATTTATGGCTGACAATTCACGAAAGCCTGGGCCATTCCACAGAGCTTGACCGCGCGTTAGGTTACGAAGCGAACTATGCCGGCACTAGCTTCCTCACCACCGATAAATTGGGCAAGGCTCGCATCGGCAGCGACATCGTTAATGTGTGGGGTGATCGCACCAACGCTCGTGGCTTGGCAACCATCGGTTACGACGACGATGGAGTGAAAGCGACCAAGTTCCCGATCATCGAAAAGGGCATATTCAAACACTATCAGACCATCCGCGATCAAGCTCACCTCATTGGCGAGAAGGAATCGCGCGGCTGCTGTTTTGCCGACGATTGGTCCAGCGTTCCGTTTCAACGCATGCCCAACGTCTGGTTGGAGCCAGGCAAAGCGACAACCAGTCTTGACGATCTTATTGGCGACATTGAAGACGGCATCCTGATTGACGGCGATGGCAGCTTCTCCATAGATCAGCAGCGTTACAATTTCCAATTCGGCGGCGACGCATTCTGGGCCATCAAGAAAGGCAAACGCGCTGGTATGGTTTCTCAAGTTGCCTATCAATCACGAACCACCGATTTTTGGCAGGCGTGCGACGCCATCGCCGGTCCCGCCTACTGGCAGCAGTGGGGCGCCACAAATGACGGTAAGGGCGAGCCGCCGCAAAGTAACTCAGTAAGTCACGGCTGTTCGCCTGCGCGTTTCCGCCAAATCAACGTGATTCAGACCGACTGACAGGAGACGCCCATGATCACCAAAGAACAAGCACAAAAACTGGTCGAGAAGGTCCTCTCTTTTTCCACCTTTCCCGAGTGTGACATTAGCATTGGCAGCTCCGAACGCGCCTCCATCCGCTTCGCGCTGAACGGCATTACAACATCTGGGTTCACGGTTTCGCAAATCATGTCCATCACCTCGGTGAAGGACGGGCAGATCGGCAATACCCAAATTGATGAATTCGACGACGTGTCCCTACGCGAAGCAGTGAAGCGTACCGAGACGCTGGCGCGACTCTCCCCACCCAATCCGGAACGCGAAGACTCGCTTGAACCGCAGAAATACGCAGACATCGAAAATTACGTTCAATCTACCGCCTCCGCCCGCAACCAGGTGATGATTCCGCACGTGCGGGCCATCGTCGAAGGAGCAAAGGCATCGGGGTTGGTGGCGGCAGGCTTTTTCGAACGCGCCGCAACCACCTCGGCCATCGCCAATAAGAAGGGGAACTTCGGTTACGGTCGCACCACGGATGCCCACTTATCGACGACAATCAGAAACTCCGACGGATCCAGTTCCGGATGGGCCAGCCAACCCGCCGTTCGTATCGAAGATATTGATGGCGAAGCGATGGGCAGGACGGCCATCGAAAAATGCCTGAAGTGGAAGAATCCGAAACGGCTGGAACCCAGCAAGTACACCGTCGTCTTGGAACCGACCGCCGTCGGCGACTTAGTGCAGTTGATGGGTTTCAACATGCTAGCCCGTAGCGCCGAAGAGGGCCGTAGTTTCCTAAGTAAGAAAGGCGGCGGAACTCTACTTGGCGAAA
>JAYVRS010000594.1:0-5386 GCA_043776185.1 Bryobacteraceae bacterium
AGGATGCCGTTGCCGCCGCCGAAGCCACCGGTGCCGGGGTAGCGATGACGCCAAGCGATCTTGCCCGTTTTATAGTCGATCGCCGTAAGATAACTGCCCATGGACGCTACCATTTGCTCGTCCTTGCCGCCCAGGCCCATGGCCCCGCGCGGGTCGGTTTCCGTCAAGTAATACATCGCGTAAGTGTCGTTCTGCGGCACATAGAAGAGCCCGGTATCGGGTGAGTAAGCGGCCGGCGGCCAATTCGTAGCCCCGTAGTTATTCGGTGAGACGAGCGAGCCGGCGATGATCGAATCCTTGGCGGCATCGCGAATCGTCTGGCCTTTGGCATTGATCGACTTTACCCAATTGACCGTGTCGGAGAACTTACTGGTGAGTAAGTGCTCTCCGGTGAGGCGGTCAACGACGAAAAAGTAGCCATTGCGGTCGGCGTGGAGCACCATCTTCCGCATCTTACCCTTGAACTCGCCGTCTACTAGAATGGGCGTCTCGCTCGAATCCCAATCGTGGGTGTCGTGCGGATTCATCTGGTAATACCAGGCCATCTTACCGGTGTCGACGTTAATGGCCACAAGGGAACAGGTATAGAGATTGTCGCCGTCGCGGCTCTGGGGGTTGGTGTAAGAGGGCGAAGGATTGCCGGTACCGAAGATATAGAGCTTGGTTTCGGGATCGTAGGAGCCGGGGATCCAGACGTTACCCGCACCCAGCCGGGCACCTTCCAGCGTGCCCCAGGTTTCGAGGCCGGGGTCACCCTTTTTCTGCGGCACGGTGTAGAAGGTCCATTGGACGTCCCCCGTTTCGGGGTCGCGCGCTTGAACATAGCCGGGGGCGTCGAGATCGTTACCGGTGCCGACAATGATGTGGTTCCCAATGACAATAGGTGCCATAGTCGAAAAATATTGGCGGTTGAAATCGGCAATCGATTTATGCCAGCGTTCCTTGCCCGTTTGGGCATCGAGACAAACCAGATAGTTATCCGGCGTCTCCATGTAGAGCCACTTACCCCACATACCGAGACCGCGATTACCAATGTGGGTGCCACCCTTGGTTTTCCAGTAGTAATGCCACAGGACACGCCCATCCCGGGCATCCACGGCCCAGGCGTTGTCGGGAGTGGAGAAATAGAGGATGCCCTCTACTTGTAGAATCGAGGCACGAATGTTGGTTCCGCCGCCGAAACCGCCGGTGACTTCGCCCGTGCCTTCGCCGCCGACAATCAAAGGCGGACCGCCACCAAAGCGTCCTCCGCCCGTGTTTCCCGGGCCATTCGTCACGCGCGACGTCCAGGCCAGGGTCAAGTTCTTGACGTTGGTCTGATTGATTTGGCTGAGTCGGCTATAGCGTTGGCCAGAATAATCACCCGAGTAAGTGGGCCAGTCGTTGGCGAGGGGCTTGGTAAGTAAGGCCGGGTCGAGCGTCTGGCCCAGGGCGAGTAATGGTAGAAATAATGCGAGAAATTTCATTTAATTGTCACCAGATAAGCAGTCACGTCATGGATATCTTTGTCACGATAAGTGGCCAGCAGATCCTTGTGCGGTTTCAGGGGATCGTTTAGCTCCACTTTAGGAGTATCACCGTTGCGGGTGAACGTTCGCGTGAGGCCCTCGGAGTCCGTAAGCGAGACGAAGAAATCGTCGATTCGCGCGAGGCGGCCTTCTACTTTCTTACCACCGGTCAAAGTAACAGTGACCGTAGTGGGCGACACTCGCGCGGGGGGGCCAGGAGGGCCGCCGAAGCCGCCGCGACCGGACCCGGGCATCAACCACGTTTGTTGCAAGGTTTTCGGATCAGTGATGCGCGAAGCAATGCCGCTCAAGGTACTCTTTTCGCTTCCGGTAACCGCATGGCAGCTGGCGCAAGTTTTGGCAAAGTAAGCTTGGCCGGCTTTAGCGTCGCCGACGACGATGCTGGGGGGCGGCATGCGGGAGATATCGTAGCCGCCCACGCGGAAGCTGTGGATGAAGGCGGCGATGTCGGCGGCTTGGGTGCCGGACATGTCGAACTTCGGCATGCCATCGCGACCTTCGCGCAGCACGGTGCCGATCAGCTCGCCGTTCTGGTCGTTGAGCACGACCTCGGCACGAATCAGGTTGGGTCCGCCGGACCCTCCGCGGGCGTCGGCGCCGTGGCAGAAGGTGCAATTTACGCCGTAAGAGACTTTGCCGCGTTCGAGCATGGCCGGATCGGCCGGTGGACGGTCAGGGTAAGCGCTGGGCCGGGCTTTCACCGCCGGCGTGGCGGGCGGGCGAAGGGGCGGCGCTTGGGCTAAGACGCAACTGGCTAGCAGGCCCCCGATGAGGGCCACCTTATCTATCGACACATCCACACCTCTTCAATTAGATTTGAGACTATTCCTGATTACGCTATCACGACTGACTGAAGGTTATGATGACGGCAGTGTCTAAAGTGTCTAAGTTTTACGCCGCGCTACTGCTGGCGCCGCTCTTCGCGGCCGATTCACCGATTGCCCTCGGGGCCCGGCCGACGCGCCTACACACGGGGGGCGCAGGGGAAGGCCCAGCGTGGAGCCCGGCCGGCAGCCTGTATTTTAGCGGCGATGGCCGCATTCAGCGCCGCGACCCTGACGGCGGAACCCGCGTCTTTCGCGCGGACTCCGGCGGCTCGAACGGGTTACTGTTTGACCACGATGGAAGGCTCGTGATCTGCGAGGCCAAGAACCGCCGGGTGACCCGCATTGAGCTCAGTGGTTCCTTGACGGTGCTGGCTGAGCGGTTTGAGGGGCATCGGTTCAATCAGCCCAATGACCTCACCATTGATTCCAAAGGGCGCATTTATTTCTCTGATCCGCGCTATGGATCCCGCGACGGCATGGAGATGCTGGACTCCGCGGGCCGCATGGTGGAGGGCGTCTATCGTATCGACGCGCCGGGCAAAGTGTCGCGCGTGATTACTCACGAAGCGGACCGGCCCAATGGCGTGCTGGTTTCGCCAGGCGATGAGTTTCTCTACGTGGCCGACAACAATAACAACACGGCGGGCGGGGCGCGCAAGCTGTGGCGTTTTAAATTGCGCGGCAATGGCAGCGTCGACGCCGCCTCCCGCACGCTGGTCTTCGACTGGAAGCAAGGACGGGGGCCGGACGGCGTGAAGATGGATCGCCGGGGCCGGTTGTTCGTCGCCGCCGGGCTGAACAAGCCGCACCCGCCCTTTGAGACTGCCGAGTTTCCGGGCGGCGTCTATGTGCTTTCGCCCACCGGCAAGCAGCTCGAGTTCATTCCGATCCCGGTGGATGAAGTGACCAACTGCGCCTTTGGAGCGCCCAATCTGAAGACGCTTTTCATCACGGCGGGGGGGACGCTTTGGAGTATTGAAGTCGACATGCCTGGGCGGGTTTCCTATGAACGCGACGCTGGCCGTTAAAATCTTCGGAACAATTCGGGCGGCCAAGCGTATCGCATGATTATGAAGAAACTCATTTTCTCACTGCTCCTGTCTCTGACGACGGTCTTTTCGGCCGCTTTCGCCCAGGACATTTCCGGCACCTATACCGGCACGCTGAAGCCGGAAAGGGGAGAAGGCCAGGAGGGATCGGGCTCCATCGTCCTCAAACAGGAGGGCCAGACACTGACGGTCACTGCGGGGCCGAACCTCGAAAAGCAATCGCCGGCGACCAAAGTGGTACGCGATGGCGAATTACTGAAGTTTGAGCTGGTGCCCCCCGGGGCTGAGGGTCACGGTCTGATGTCTTTGGAAGTGACAGTAAAAGATGGTAAATTGACGGGGAAGTTGACGATGACCCGCGACGGTGAAAGCCAAGTTGGCCGGCTGGATTTGGTGAAGCAGTAAGCCATGAAGGCCATCGTTTGGTCTCTGTGGGCCGCCAGCGTTTGGGCCCAAGCCATTCCGCTCGCCCGGCTGGATGCGCCGAAGCTCGAGGCTGCGGTCGTCACCTACCAGGGGAAAGAGGCCACGCGCTTGGTGGGCGGGGACGGCAACGGCTTGGCGTTTCTGAAGGGCACTACCTTTAGGAACGGGACAATCGAGATTGAGCTGGCCGGCAAGCCCGCCCCGAATGCCGTGGCAGGGGCACGGGGCTTTGTGGGTATCGTGTTCCGGGCCCAGAATGGCGGTGCGCCGCACGAGCTGATCTACCTTCGGCCGACGAATGGCCGGGCCGATGACATGTTGCGCCGCAATCATTCGACGCAGTATGTATCGGAGCCGGAGTGGCCTTGGGAGCGGCTGCGGAAGGAGTCGCCGGGCGTGTATGAGAGCTATGTCGATCTGGAGGCGGGGGTCTTTACCCGCTACAAGATCGTAGTGCAGGGAAAGCGCGCGGAGCTGTACGTGCATGGGGCAGCGCAGCCTTGCCTGATCGTGAAGGATCTGAAGCTGGGGGAAGTTGGGGGGGCGGTGGCGTTGTGGATCGGTCCGGGTACTGAGGGCTATTTCACTAATCTGAAGATCACGCCGCTTCCTTAAGTGCTGATAGACTTATGTTAGATGCCCCAGGACTCTCGACGCAATTTTTTGGGTACCGCCGCGACGGCCGCGACGGCGCTGGCCGGAACGCAGGTGTTGGGTGCCAATGATCGTCTGCGCGTGGGAATCATTGGAGCGGGTGACCGCGGCCAGCAGCTGCTGCGCGAGGCCATGGCCATCTCGAATGTGGAGTTTGTCGCCGCAGCCGATGTTTACACGAAGCGGCTGGAACAAGCCAAGGCCCTGAAGGGTGACATCAAGACTTATCTTGACGCTCGCTATCTGCTGGAAGATCAGAGTATCGACGCGGTGATCATTGCCACGCCGCAACATCTGCATGCGGAGCATTTTATCGCCTCGCTCGATGCGGGCAAGCATGTCTATCAGGAAAAGACGATGGCCTTTGAGGTGTCGCATGCCAAGCGCATGCGCGACGCCTACCAGCGGGCCGGCAAGCGCACGGTCCAGATTGGCCATCAGGCGATGTCATCGGGGTTGATGGACGACGCCGTTTCGCAATTGCGGCGCTTGCCGATGGGTAAGATCACGTCGATTGTGATGCACATGTACCGGAATTCGCCGCACGGCAAGCCGCAGTGGACCCGGCCGATTCCGCCCGACATGACCGCCGAGAACGTCATGTGGAAGAGCTTTCTAGGCGAGGCGACGGCGCGCGATTTCGATCCGCAACGCTTCGTCAATTGGCGCTTCTTTTGGGACTATTCCGGCGGCAACGTCTACGAGAACATGTGCCACCAGATTGCTTTCTGGTATAAGCCGCTGAACTTGTCGATCCCCACGAAGGTGACGATGACTGGCGGCCTGTATTTATGGAAGGATGGCCGCGAGGTGCCCGACACGATGTCGGTAACCATGGAGCATCCCGAAGACGTGCTGGTGAATTGGAGCAGCGGCTTCGGCAACGACAAGCTGGGGGCCG
>JAYVRS010000595.1:0-5380 GCA_043776185.1 Bryobacteraceae bacterium
GGCACCCGGCTGCAATATCAATCGGGCGATGCGGCCGTCAATTTCAAGCGCGAGGACGGCTTGCTGGACACGGACCGCTCGGCCCAATTCGTGGTTCGGTCCGTCCTTATGATCCATCCGTTCTGGGACATGGCCTTGCTGAAGACGGAAGGCTTGGAGGGCTACCCCCCGTTGCGCCTTTCCATTAAATCGCCTGAAGAGCTGACCGGTCGCGAAGTGCTCGCGGTCGGTTATCCCGCCCGTGACGACCGCAGCGACCTGGCCTTGCAGGACCGGATCTTCAACCGGAAATACAACGTCAAACGCGTGCAACCCGGCAAGCTCCGTGCGCGGGCGCAGGTGCGCAGTTTCAAGAACACCGTCAACGCTTTGACCCATGACAGCTCGACTCTTGGGGGCAACTCGGGCTCCGCCATTCTCGACGTCGTCACTGGAGAAGTCGTCGGCCTCCACTTCGCCGGCGAATACCTTAAAGCCAACTACGCCGTCCCTACCTATGAACTGGCCCGCGATTCCCGTGTGGTGCGAGAGAAGCTGAACTTTGCGGGAACGGTCGATTCCACGAACGATTGGGAGCCAGCCTGGCAGCGCGCCGAGGGTACTGAGTCGTCCGCCCCGGTGTCGGCGCAACCGGTTTCGCCACCTGCGCAGCCACCCATTCCGGCGCTGCAAAGTCCCGCTGTTCCACCCGCACCGGGCGCTTCGGTTTCCCTCACCGTTCCGCTCAGCATCACCTTCTCGCTGGGGCAGGCGGCCCCGGCCGTCGTGGCCGCCCCCGAAAGGACCGTGGAGCGGGAAGTCGCCGATGCGGCGACCGAAGCTTTCCCGATGGCTGTGCCCAAGATCTACGGCGGCCTGGAGCATCGCAAAGGCTATCAACCCGGCTTTCTCGATCTAGACGAAGCCGAAGAAGTACCGCTCCCGGAATTGACCCATCTCGGCGAGAGCGTGGTGGCCCAATTGGCCGACGAATCGTTCGAGCTCAAGTACCACAAGTTCTCCGTCGTGATGCACAAAGGCCGCCGCATGGCGCTGTTCACCGCAGCTAATGTCGATTGGCGTCCCGCCTCCCACATCATCAATGGCAAGAAGCCCACGCGCAAGGAACTCACCGAGATTCCCGATGGCACCATTGAGCAATGGGTGACGGACTGGCGTATTCCCGAGGAGCATCAGCTCCCCGACGTTTTCTACACCAAGGACAACGGCGCCTTCGACAAAGGCCACCTCGTTCGCCGCGACGACGTCTGCTGGGGCAAGCCCTTCAAAGACATGCAAAAGAGTAACGGTGACACCTATCACACCACCAACTGCTCCCCGCAGACCTCCGCTTTCAACCGGCCCAAACCGAGCGACGAAATCAACAATTGGGGCGACCTGGAAGAGCTGGTGCAAGCGCAGACCAAAGCGGAAAAGGCCATCGTCTTTGCGGGCCCAGTCTTCGACGACGACGACCAACTCTTCGCTGGCCGCGACAACAGCGGCCCGACGCTGGTGCGCATCCCGAGCAATTTCTGGAAGATCATCGTGGTGAAAGGTGCGGGGGGGCCGGAGGCTTATGGCTTCGTCCTGGAACAGGACCTCTCCGCCGTGCCCGTGGCCGAAGAGATGGTGGTTCCCGCCAAGTGGCGGCGCGAAATGCGTTCTATTGAGCAAATCGAGGAGCTATTGCACGATCTCGCACAACTCAAGTGGCTCAAGAAATTTGACCAGTTCGAATCGACGGAAGGCGTACGGATGGCCGGCAGTCTATAGTGTTAGCGAACGCGAGGTAACATGATTCAGAGCTCCACCATCGATGATCTGGCCCGGCGAATTCAAGAGCGAATCGCGTCCGGTTCCCACGGTCAGGGCCGCAGCCCCTATATCCTCTTTCTTGGCGAAGGGTGCGCGGCGGCGGCCGGGGCTCCCTCCCGGGCGGAGATTGCCCGGCAGGCCCTTGCCCTGTTCGCCTCTGATTCGGACAAGCCGGTCCCCAACGAGCCCGATGATGCCGTCTTCGACCGGTTCGCGAAGTACACCGAGAGCCTGTCTCCGGCCTCGCTCGGGCGCATGCTGCGCAACCTCCACGCCCAGGTGGCGGTGCCCTCCTTCTATCAGCACCTCGCCCAACTCATCCGCGAAGGCTACTTTCCGCTCATCATGACGATGAACTTCGACACGCTGCTGGAGCAGGCTCTGACCAACGCCGGAGTCCGGAGTAGCGACTATCGCGTGACGACATTCGGGTCCGGCCGCACCTCCTTGGAGACTGATCCTTCAACGAGGAGCCCCTTAACCCATCTTGTCAAGCTGCATGGTGACCTCGCCCAGGATATCGCTCAGGTGACTCCCGAACAAATCGAGGAGGCGCTTCAATCCAGCCGCCTTTGGGTGAAATCCGACCTCAAGGGCGATATCGTCATGGTCGAGCACGTCCTGAGCGACGACCCCATCGATCGCTGGCTTAGCCATTCGCCCAGCCGCGAGCTGTGGTGGGTGGCCCAAGAGCCGCCGGCCGATCCCACGAAAGTTGGTTCCTGGACCGTCGAGCCGCTCAACGAAATTACCGGTGACCTTGGACGCCCGCAAGTATTCTTCCAACAGCTCGGATTTCGCCTTACGGATTCCGGCGAGACGCCCTGGGGCGAGCCGGTCGCCTCTCCGCATGAGGCGGCCTTCCTGGAGGCCATCATCGCGCCGCTGCCGCCGACCCCGCCCGTGGCCGATACGCTCCGCACTGAAATTTTGCGCAATCAGTAACCTTGACCAAGAAAGTTTTGCCGGCGAGCGGCCGCCCCAAGCGCAGCGGCAAATCGACTATCACAAGCGGGCGATCACTCGCCTGGAAGATCGTATTCGTACCCTCCCGGATGTCAAACCACATGTGCTGGAATACGTCCGCCGGATTGGTGACCGCCTCCGCACCCAAGGTCCCGGCGTGCTCGATAGCGGCACGCTGGCCAGTATGGAACGTTTTGTCGACACCCACCTCCAAACCCTGGAAACCGAACTCGTCAAAGACTCCCCGAACCAGATTCTCGTATCGGCGTCGCTCGGTGCCGCGCTCACTTTGGCAGACCGCTTACTCACCGAGTATGGCTCCAGCCTGTTGGAGCCAAACGACGTCAAGCAGTTGGCCTCGCTCGTCCCTACCGCCGCATCGAAGGTGGTGTTCTAATGCCCGAGCCACTCCAAATCATGATCTTGCCCACCGCGGTCGATGATGGCCCGCCCCAGGTGCTCTTCGATGATGGCGGCATTTGGCGCGACACCGCGCCCGTCTCCATTGCTGAGACCCAGGCCAAGCTCCGCCAACGAGTTGAGACCTTTCTTTCGGTCGTGATGCGGCAAGTCGGCCAACCCGTCCCGTTGGCGGTTCTGCCCCAAGCGGCTGCCTTTCGCTCGCCATTTGCAGAGCTCTACCGGAAGCTGTTGCCCCTCGAGGTCCGGGAGTCCCTCAAGAAAGCCGTCGCTCCACCCGGCCAGCCGCGTCCGCATCTCAATATCTACTTTCGCGCCGGGGCCGAGTGGATCCCGTGGGAACTGCTCCACGATGGCACCGAATATCTGGGTGTCCAGTTCGCGATCGCCCGTCTTCCCATCGTCCCGCAAGCCACCGAGATCCGCCCCCCGCGGGCGCGGGTCGTGCGTAAGGTTTATAATCTGCTCGCCAGGAATGTGCTGGAAGCCGCCGACGCCGCCGAATGGGAAACCACCTTTACCGGCTACAACGCCGCCCCCGACTGGGAAAACCGTTTCCCCTTCAACGGAACCGGCAACTTTCCCACGCTCTCTCAACTCGACGCCGCCCGCGACGCCGACGTGGTTCACGTCACCTGCCACGGCGGTCTAAAGGACGACAACCAGAATGAGTTCTTCTGGACCCTCGACCACCAGAACCCGCAGCATTTTGACTACCGCATTACCACGGACATCGCCAAGGATTCCAAGCTCGCCCAACGCCCGCTGGTCTTCGGGAATGCTTGCGCCTCCGTGGCTGGCCAGGGTGTCGATCTCGTTTCGCTGCAGGGCTTCGGCTCCAGCTTTATGGTGGGGGGCGCCCTGAATTTCGTGGGCACCTTCGCGCCCATCACGAAATCCATGGCCATCGCTTTCGCCAAGCGGTTCTATGCGCACCTGTTCGGATCGGTTGGACCTCACAGTGTCCCCATCGCCGAAGCGTTGCGTCGCACCAAAGAGAGCTTCGCGCAACAAAATTGCCCCGATCCTTCCTACCTCTTCTATTGCCTCTACGGGCCGCCGGACAGCACCTTCAAGCCGGGCTGAGTCCTAATTATTCCTAATTGTTATGGACACGATCACCGACCTCCGCAAAAAAGAATTCGACGCCAGTCAACTGGTCGGCGCACTCCGCCGGCTGGTATTCGATGAGGGCCGGCTTGACGAAATCTCGAACCTCACTGCCGCCGAGCGTGCCCTGCAAGATTTGAGCGACGCCCGCAGCTTGGCCGAGTCCAAAGCCGGGGTCGGCCACGGCAGCATCGTCGCCGTCAAAGCCCAATCCAACCTGATGGGACCGTTGACTACCGGGATCGAAGTGAAGGTCGATCTCTGCATGGCCACGATTCCCACGGCGCTGGTTCATCTGTTTGACGCCGCCACCCGGCCGCTGATTCGCTTCGAAGCGCGCAATGCCGGTGCCAAAACCAAGCGCCTGCGGTTCATCTCCTACGTCGAAGGATATTCGGCCCAATCGGTTGAGACGCTGGAAGTAGATTCATTGCAATCGGTTACCGTCGTTCAACTCCCGACCTTCTTCCCCGACCGCCTTCGCTCCGTTACCGAGATCACCCGCGCCTCCGTCAACATCGAAGTGCAGGACCTTGACGCCCGGACGGAAGTCCATCGCACGGTACCCATCTGGCTCCTGGCGCGTACCACGGCTCCGCTCCAGGTGCGCGACCCGTCTAGCGGCAAATGGCTCGACATGACGTCGTATCTCGGTGCCTTCGTCACACCGAATGCGGAAGTCGTGATGGGGTTCTTGCCTGAGGTTGCCGCCAAGCATCCCGATCGCCGGCTGGTTGGCTACCAGGTGAACAAAGACGAGGTTTCGTTGCAGGTGAAGGCGGTCTATGAAGCGCTGGCCGCAAGTGGCACCAAGTACGTCAACTCCGTCATTCAGTTCACACCTGAACCCGGCAGCGCCAATCAGCGCGTTCGCCTGCCGCGCGAATCGCTGCGGAACACCAGCGCCAACTGCATCGACGGCACCGTTCTCGTCGCCAGCCTGCTGGAGGCCATCTCGCTCCATCCCGCCATTGTCATCGTGCCCGGCCACGCCTTCGTCGCCTGGGAGACCTTCCGCAACAGCGGCACGTGGCGCTATCTCGAGACCACCATGATCGCCACCCATTCGTTTGCCGATGCCTGTACC
>JAYVRS010000596.1:0-1687 GCA_043776185.1 Bryobacteraceae bacterium
TGGTCCCCCGCCGGACTTGAAAAAGCTCCCAACCTCTGGTCATTCTTCTTCAGTGAACTGCCCGCCGAATTCATGCGCGACACCATCCGCGGCCGTGAATCCGACGCCCACTGGACCGGCCTTGAACTGCTGAATCAGCTGGAAGGCCGCCCCCTTCCCACCGCGCGCCAGGTGGTCCAAAACCTTGCCGCGCGCGACGCCATGCGCGGCGATCTGCTCCGCCAAATGCGCGACTTCCGCGTTCTGCTCTGGCCCGTCGCCGGCACCACCGCCTTTCCCCACCGTCAACGCGTTTACCATACCGACGGCAAGGACATCGGCCTCTTCCAGGCCATGATGCCCCTCTTCCCCGCCAACCTGCTCGGCCTGCCCGCCGTGGTCATCCCGTGGACCGTCTCTGCCGAGGGATTGCCCATCGGCATCCAACTCATCGGCCGCCCCTGGGAAGAAGAGCTGCTGCTCGAGCTCGCCATTCGCATCGAGGAGGCGCGCGGCGTATTCGCCCTGCCGGAAAACTCATGATCCTAGGTCTACGAACTGCTCAACTCCACGTCAAGCCCCATAACCTGGCCGCCATTCGCGACTGGTACGCTCGCAGCCTCGGCGTCGCGCCCTATTTCGACCAGCCCTTCTACGTCGGCTTCAACTTAGGCGGCTACGAATTCGGCCTCGTCCCGGACGACTCCACCTCCGACCACGCCGGTACCCAATACGTCTATTGGGGCGTCGCCGATCTCCCCGCCGCCATCGCCACCATGGTCAGCCACGGCGCTTCCGACCTCACCGGCTTGGAAGACGTAGGCGGCGGCATCCGCAAAGCCACCATCGAGGACCCCTTCGGCAACCGCTTCGGCTTAATCGAAAATCCGCACTTTCCCGCACCCTAGCGCCGCATCCGCCATCGGTGTAGACTCCAGATAGTAGGCCAAATGCCCACCACCCTCACCGCACCCCCGCCCGCCGCCCTGCCGATTGCCCCCCCGCGCAAGCTGTGGACTCGCGCCCAATGCGAGCAATTAGAGCGCGCCGGCCTGCTGGACCAGCAGCGCCTGGAATTGGTTGAGGGAGAACTGATCAACACCATGGGTAAGAACCGTCCCCACGTCATTACCTTGGTCTGGATGATGAAATGGCTCAACCAGGTTTTCGGCGCGGAGTTTGTGAACCCCGAAACTTCCATTGATGTTTCCCCGCAGGATAATCCGACCAACGAACCTCAGCCCGATTTGATCGTCTTCAAGCGGCCATCCAATCTGCTGGTGGCGACCAACCCCCGCTCCCAGGATCTGCACTTGGTCGTCGAAGTCTCCGACACCAGCTTGCACTTTGACCTCACCCGCAAAGCCGCGCTGTACGCCCGCGCCGGCATCGGCGAGTATTGGGTGCTCGATGTCGCCGGCCATCGGCTCTTTGTCCATCGCGAACCACAAGCCGGCCAATATCAGTCCATCACGGAATACGCCGAGCACGAGAGTGTCGCTCCACTCGCCGCGCCCCAATCGCTATTCCTGGTGGCCACCGCTTTCCCCGCCGCCGAATAACCACTAAACTCAAGGTTTGACCACGCCCATCTGGATCTGGCCCATCGCCATCTTGCTGCTGCTGCCCCTGCTGGGTCGCCTCATCCAGATCGCCGGCACCGCGCTCGACCGCTGGCGTTACGCCGCGCCCGGCACCATGGTGCAAG
>JAYVRS010000597.1:0-5363 GCA_043776185.1 Bryobacteraceae bacterium
CGTCACGCTGGACGGCATCAACATCCAGGACAATTTCATCCGCACCAATTCGCTGGACTTTATGCCGATCCGGCCCACGGTAGGCCAGGTGGCGGAAATGTCGATTGCCGTGGGCAACGCCGGTTCCACCGTCGGCGGCGGCACCGCCCAGATTTCGATGACCACCCGGTCCGGCTCGAATCAGTTGCACGGCGGCGGTTATTGGTTCAATCAGAATCAGTCTTACAACGCCAACGAGTTTTTCAATAACCGGTCCGGCGTGGCCAAGCCGAAGCTGAATCAGAATCAGATAGGTGCCGAGTTGGGCGGCAAGCTGGTCAAGGACAAGCTATTTTTCTTTGGGAACTTTGAGGCGTTGCGGCTGAAGCAACAGGCGAGTCAGTTGCGCACCGTGCTGATGCCGGATGCGCGGACCGGTAACTTTTTGTACAAACCCACTCCGAGCTCGCCGACACTATCGGTGAACGTGCTGGCGGCCAGAAACCTGACTGCGGATCCGACGGTGCGGGCAATGATCGCCAACCTGCCCCTGCCGAACAGCACCGATACCGGCGATGGCATTCTCACCAGCGGCTTCCGATTTAATGCGCGCAGCAACACGGTGCGCGACCAGTTTGTCAATCGCTGGGACTATTATTTGAATTCGTCGAATAGCTTTTTTGTTACTTACAACCGGACGTCAGAATATAATGACCGCACGGATATTTCGAACCGTTTCTATGGTGCCGTACCACCTAACTTTACCGATGCCACCCGCAATTTTCTGAGTATGAGTTGGCGGTCCACCCTGTCGCCCACTTTCACCAACGAAGTGCGCGGCGGTTTTCTGAAGAGCCCCAGCATCTTCGACCGCACCGACGCGGCACCGGCCTCCATTGTCGCGGGAGGCATCTTCACCTTACCCACCAATAACTTCTTAGCCCAAGGACGCCGTACACGGACTTATTCGGTTCAGGATAACGCCACTTGGTTAAAGGGTAAGCACAACCTTTCGTTCGGCTTCCAAACCCAGCTAATTCGCAATTTTGCCTACAACGACGGGGCTTCGGTGCCCACCGCGACGCTGGGCTTAAGTCCGGCAAACATCAACGGACCGGCGGCGGCTCAACTGCCCGGTGCCACCACGCAGGACCTGGCCCGAGCCAACGACTATCTGGCGACCATCGCCGGCTTTGTCACCACCGCGACGCAAAGCTTCTTTGTCAACGACCCGAAAACCGGGTTTGACAAGGGCATTGGCGAGCGCCGTAACTTTCGCAACGACACCCATGCGCTCTATTTCGAGGATCGCTGGAAGGTTCGTCCCCGGCTCACGTTAACCATGGGATTGCGCTACGAGTATTGGACGGTTTTGAAAGAGAGCAATAACTTGTTCCTGCTGCCCAATAGCGTGAACGGCAACGTTATTTCCACGGTGTTGAACCAGAACGCCTCGTTCGATTTCGTAAACAAAGAAGGCCGGCAACTTTACAGTCCCGATCGCAATAATTTTGCGCCTACGATTGGCTTGGCTTGGGATCCGTTCGGTAAAGGCAAGACGGCGATTCGCGCATCTTACGGCATCGCCTTCTTCAACGACGACAGCCTGACGGCCATCCGCAATAGCGCCAATACCAATGCCGGCCTCAACACCACCGTCACCCAGACCAACTTGGTGAACACGCTCGCCAACGTGCCGTCGCTGGTCGCCCCGCCTTTCGCCGCGCCGTTCACCTTGGGCAGCCAGTACGCCTTGAACCGGCAAGTGGCGCTGGGACGCCCGGAATTTAACCTCGCTAGCCCCTACGCTCAGACGTATTCCGTCGGCATTCAGCACGAGATCAAGGGCACCGTGATTGAGGCCCGCTACCTGGGTAACCATGGCACCAAGCTACTGCGGGCCTATGACTATAACCAGGTGGACATCATCAACAACGGCTTCCTGGCCGACTTCCGCCGGTTGCAAGCCGGTGGCGGCCTGACGGCACCCGGCTTGACCGTAATCCCCAATCTCAACAATGTGAATTTGGGCACCGCCGCCAACCAGATCCTCATTCGGCAGGGCGAAGTGGGCACCTTTGCGGCGAATCTCCAGATCAACAATCAACAAGGCTCCGTCAACTTCTTCAAGAACTCCAACGCGCTCGCGGCCAACGTGATCGGCAACGGCAGCAATTCCACCTATAACGCCCTGCAAATCGATGTCCGGCGGCGCATGAAAGGTTTGTTCTTCCAATCCAACTACACCTGGTCGAAGGTGCTGAGCGATACCTCAGGCGACGACCAGGCCCGCTTCGATCCGTTTCTCGACTTCGGCAACAACGCGCTCGAACGAGCCAGGGCCCCCTTCGATCTCCGCCACGCCTTTAAGGTGAACGCCAGCTATGAGCTGCCGTTTGGGGCGGGCAAACGCTGGAGTGGCCATCGCGCGGTGAATCAGGTATTGGGCGGCTGGATCGTTTCGGGCACCCATAGCTGGCTGTCGGGCTTCCCGTTCTCGGTGCTGTCGCAGCGCGGGACGCTGAACCGCGGTCCGCGATCGACGGGGCGCAATACCGCCGTCACCGGCCTTACTTACGAAGAAATTACGGCCAAGATCTTCGCACTTAATAAGACGGAGGGCGTGCTCTTCATCAACCCCGGTTTCACCTTGGCTGGGCGCGGCGTGAATTCCGATGGCACTGCGCCTTTCACCAATCAAGCCTTCTTTAACCCGACGGCGGGCAATGTTGGCAACCTGCAACGCCGCATGTTCAGCGGCCCCACCAACTTCTTTCTGGACGCGTCGCTCAAGAAGCGGATTGTGTTTAAGGAGCGCCACTCCATCGAGGTGGGTGCCGACGCCTTCAACCTGGCCAATCATCCGGCGTTCACTATTGGCGATCAGGACATCAACAGCGTAAACTTTAACCGCATCACGGGAGTCACGGGCAACGGCGCGCGCTTCCTGCAATTCAGCGTCTATTACCGCTTCTGAATGCCTTTTTGTGGACTCGTGATAGGCTGGGTCTATGGGCGCGAAGACTCTCATCTCGGAATCGGAATACCTCCAGATGACCTTTGATGGTCCCGAGGCGGAGTACATCGACGGTGAGGTGCAGGAGCGCTCAATGCCTAGCTTTTTTCACAGTAGAGCGGCTAGCTGGGTGCATGGTATGTTCTTCATGGCTTCCCTCAAGCATCCCTTGTTTCCATGCCCTGAGCTTCGAATGCGGGTAGCTCCTGGCCGTATTCGCGTACCGGATCTAGTCGTTTTTGCCCATCACATTCCCTCTACTACGACTCCCATGGTCGACGTCCCCCATGTGGTGGTGGAGATCGTTTCGCCGGATGATCGGCACGACGAGATCATGGAAAAGCTGGCTGACTATCAGAACTTTGGAGTGGCGCATATCTGGTTGGTAGACCCTGCCCTCCGCAGCCTCTCCATTTATCGAGACGGCAGCCTCACCTCCCTGCCCGAGTTGGCCCTGCCCGAATTTGACCTTTCGCTCAAGATCGCCGAAGTCTTCGCCTGAGCCGCTCGATTTGGCGGACCGTGATAGTCTTGACCTATGGGTGTGAAGACTCTCATCTCGGAATCGGAATACCTCCATATGACCTTTGACGGTCCCGAGGCCGAATACATCGATGGGGAGGTACAGGAGCGCTCCATGCCTACGATTTTCCATAGCTCAGCCGCTAATTGGGTTTATGGAATGTTCTTCCTCGCTTCGTTGAAATATCCGGTCTTTCCCCGCCCTGAACTTCGGATGCAGGTCGCTGTGCGGCGTTTCCGGGTCGCCGATCTGGCTGTTTTCGCTTATCAAACTCCATCGAACGCGGTTCCGACCATCGAGGCTCCGCATGTCGTGGTCGAGATCGTTTCACCGGATGATCGGCACGACGAGATTATGGAAAAGCTGGCTGACTATCAGAACTTTGGAGTGGCGCATATCTGGTTGGTAGACCCTGCCCTCCGCAGCCTCTCCCTTTATCGCGACGGCAGCCTCACCTCCGTGCCCGAATTGGCCCTGCCCGAATTTGACCTTTCGATCAAGATCGCCGAAGTCTTCGCCTGAGCCGCTCGATTTGGCGGGCCGTGATAGTCTTGAGCCATGGGTGCGAAGACTCTCATCGCGGAATCTGAGTACCTCCAGATGACCTTTGACGGTCCCGAGGCGGAGTACATCGAAGGTGAGGTCGAAGAGCGTTCGAAACCCACGAATTCTCATAGCTTGGCGATGCTCTCGTTCTGCTTGATTTTTGGCCGTTTCATGTCAACGGCTCCGATTTTCCCTCGCCCTGAACTCCGCATGCGAGTTGGCCCTCGACGATTCCGGGTGGCCGACTTGGCCGTATTTGCTTACCAGGCACCTTCCGCCGAAATTCCGCCCGAAGTGCCTTACGTGGTAATCGAGATCCTTTCCCCCGACGACCGCCTCGGGGATCTGATAGTGAAGTTCGCCGAATACCGGGCTTTTGGCGTGCCTCACATTTGGCTGGCCGACCCTGCCCTCCGTAGCCTCTACATCTATCGCGACGGCAGCCTCACCTCCGTCCCCGAATTAGCCCTGCCCGAATTTGACCTCTCGATCACGATCGCCGAAGTCTTCGCCTAGCGTTTTGTATCACACTCGAGCCGCGACCGAAGGGAGCGGGCCACGCCCGCCTGGCCGCAAAATCAACAACTTGCGGGTTCGTTTCGTCACACCGCCCAGTGGGCCAGGCCTCCGGCCAGAACTCCGGCCCGCCTTCATGAGGGGCCTCCGGTCACTCTGGCGCGACGGCAGTGTCCCGGAAGATTCGTGCGACCTTTCCGGTTGCCCATGAATCCATAATCGTAGTAACCTGGATATTCAATAGGAGAACTCTGTTATGTTGCAGCTCACCGAAAAAGCCGTTGAAAAAGTCCACGAAATTTTGAGCGCTCAAGAACCCAAGCCCTCTGGCTTGCGGATCTCTGTCGTCGGTGGCGGTTGCTCCGGCTTCAGCTACTCCATGGCCTTCGAGAATTCCCCAGGGATGCTCGATAAAACCTACCGTTTTGGCGATTTGGCAGTCTACGTCGATCAGGCTAGCCTGCTTTACCTCGATGGGGCTGAGGTGGACTACGTCGAAAACCTGGAGGGTGCGGGCTTCAAGTTCGGTAACCCCAATGTAAAATCCACCTGCGGCTGTGGTAGCTCTTTTAGCGCGTAAACCCTACTAACCCTGCCGGTCAGGGTAGGGGTGAACATTAAATTTTCTTCCGTAAGCACGTAAAACTCCGTCCCTCCCGGGCGGAGTTTTTTTCGTTTTGAAACCAAGTGCTTATAAATTCAACAGATTCTCAGGTCTAACCGGGTATTGTCTACCCCTGATGCGGGGGTACTCCACCCTAGGCTAGTACTGCATAAACCTTG
>JAYVRS010000598.1:0-5363 GCA_043776185.1 Bryobacteraceae bacterium
GACAGATCCAGCCGGGCGGCGGGCGGATCAGGCACGTCGGAAGCGACCACCGCTTCCAGAAAATCGAAGTAAAAGAAGCCCGCCGTGGCTACTTCGATCGTCACAGTATGCTCACCGGCCGCCACGCCAGTACGCACGCGCCGCCGTGTATTGACGGCCGTGAGGCTGGCTAAATGACAATCGAGCACGGTGGCCGTGTCACCATCGAGCCGGATGTTGGCATCGGCCCGATCGCTATAAAGCGACGTGCCGATGTAAACGTCGTGGGTGGCGGCGCAGGCATAGCGCACCGTAATTTTGTGCCCGATCGTGCTGGTGCGGCGGGCATAACCACTCGAGAAGAACCCTAACTCATCGGGCCACTCACTAACGAGTTTCCCGGGCGGAACAAAAGTACACCAGACATCGTCCTGTTCGACGCGCACACTATCCGGCCCCGCGACGAGTAACTGTTTTTTGGCATCGGGACCACTGAGGACCCAGTTACTGTAAATCGCCCGCCATTCGGTGGACACGAGCCGCGCACTATTTGCCAAAGCGGGCGCGTAAGTGAACCACATCTGGCGAATCTTCGGAACGCCCAACGCGGCGAAATCGAGCGTGACGCGCCACACCGAATTGGACACGGCGCCCGCGAGAGTAACTTGGGGGACCGTGGTGGTCAACTGGGTATTCTTCGCAACCGCGTAGACGGTGAGCATGTTGCCATCGACGCCGGACTTTTGCGAGGTGATGGTCAGGGTGGCCCCGGCGGAAGTAGCCGAAAGCGGCATCAACACACCCAGCCCTGCCCAATTGAGGGCGTTGATCTTGGTGGCCAATGCGGCGGCGACCGTGCCGGCGCCAATGCCATACAGCGTGAAGGTGCTGGCGCTGGCAGAGGATGAAACGATAACCGGCGCATTGTCATCAAGCGTGGCGCGGATGACGACCTGGTTAGCCGCGCCGGTGTCCTGAGTGGCCGCGACTTTGGGGCTGGCGGCGAGAGCCGCGACGATGGCTAGGGCGATGCTGGTGTTGGTATCAGTGAGCGTCTCGGTATGCGTGTAGTCGACGCCGGCCACGGTAACCCGGTGGATGGTGCCCGCGCCCGCGCCCACGAAGCCGTAGAGGCACTCCACGGGTCGCTCCACCAGATAGTCGAAGTTGTAGTTGAGGTACCAGAGGATCAGCCGGTCAAACTGCTTGAGCCCGTTGTTGACGATGGTAAAGGTGCCGGACGCTTGGGTCTGGGTGCCGCCCACTTGGGCAAAGCGTCCGGGGGCGGAGAGCGGAATCCGAGCCGTGGAACTGGTGGCATCGTCACGAATGACATCGAGGAAGGGCCAGTCAATGGTGGGGAACTTGGGTGAATCCAGGGTCATGAGACCTTCGAAGCGGACGTCGAAGGTGAGGGTGAGTCCGTCAAAGTCCGAGTCGGGCAAGTGCTTGAGACGCGGATGCTCGTAGAAATTGTCCATGTCGTGGAGCAGCAGGACGGCGAAGTCGGCCGGATCGCGGAAGACGCCGCTGACCTCAAAACTGTTCGCAGTAGCGGAATGCAGCGCGGCGGCGGCACCCAGGCTATCGAAGCCTCGTAGATGCAGGGTCCGATTGGGTTGAAGTTTGTTAATGCGTTCAGGCACAGAAGCCCCTTCCTGACCAATACGTTAGCTGACGCAAACAAGGGTCCAGGGGTGCAGGAAAGGCTAAGTAGTTGAATCAATTGACAAAACTTGCTTGAAAATTGTCGTTACTGGCTCAGCCGTGGGAGGCAAAAAAACAGCCCCATCCGGCGAGGGTGGGGCTATTTGACCTTCGAAAAATGATGAGCCTACTGCGCCGAAGCCTTCGTCACCGCAGTGTAATTAAGCGCAACCTCTTCACCCTGCGTCACGCCCGACTTGACCACTTGTTGGGTGTAGTTTCGCGGGCCCAATTCGACGGCGCGCTTCTCAAATTGGCTGCCCTTGCGGACATACACGAAATGCTTGCTATTCTCGGCCACCACCGCCGCGCGCGGAACCAGAATAGCGGAAGGTTGCCGATCCAGCAGTACATCGGCGGAAGCCGATAAGTCCGGAATCAGCCGCGGATCGGTGCCCATGATCTCCACTCGTACGGGGACGTTGCGAATGAAGTTAGTTTGGCGGTAGCCGGCGGCAGCGATGGCACCGAGCGAGTAAATCTTACCCTTGAGGGCTACGCCGGGGAAAGCATCGAGCCCAATGGAGGCCACTTGGCCGACGCGGAATAGTTGGCTATCCGCTTGGCTGATGTTGCCTTCGATCTGCATGCTATTTTGCGCCACCACCTTCAGGATGCTTTGCCCTGAATAGACTTGGTCACCCTCCTGAATCTGGCGAGGTTCGCCACCCGAGTACAAGGACTGCATCACGACGAGTCCGCCAAGCGGCGTATCCACTTTGAAACGTTCCGCATCTTTCTTGTGGCGGTCGCGGTGCCGCATGTGGCGTTCGAGCGTGAAGGTAAGCACGGCCAATTCCGCCTTCTGCGACGCCTGCTTGAACGTGAGATCCGTGCTCAATTCGTCGTAAGCGGCCTGCGCTTCGTCTACCGACAACTTCAGCAACTCGCGATCAATGGAGGTAAGCACCTCGCCGGTCGAAGCGTTCAACTTGGCTTTCTCCAACGTGGACTTGGACACGCGCAGCGATTGCTGCAGATTTTCCCACTCAATGCCCTGCTCGGCGCGCCGCTTGGTGACGTCGCTTTCGGCTTGCAACACCGTGGAGTGTACGTCATCGATGTGGTCATACATCGCTTGGGCGTCGATCTCCGCCACGCGCGTACCCGGCTTTACCATCACGCCGCCCGGCGCCAGTTTGGTCAGCATCAGGGGACGACTGGCCTCCGGACCGGTCATCCGAGGTACGGTGACGTTCGAGAAATTGCGAGCCGAAGTCTGGCCCGAAACCCGCATTCTCAATTCAAATGGACCTGAAACCACCGTCGCGGTTTTAAAGATGGGTTGGGCGGCGGCTTGCTCCGCAGCCTTTTGCGATTCCATCCAGCGCCATCCCAAAACGCCGACTAGCGCGACGACTGCGAGCGCAATCATCCAGCCGCGCGAAGACTTCTTCGGGGCGGGGGGCGCGATGACGGGGGCTGGAGCGTACGGAGCAGGCTGTGGAAGAGGATTGAGTAATGCCGACATTGGTGAAAACCGCCTCAGGCTCGAAAGACTATCTCAACATATTATAACGATCGCCGCCGCCGGTAAACGGAGAAATCCACAGGGTTAGGCGCTCGAAATCGACCTTTCGTTACAGCGTCATGCTATTCTGGCCGACAACTTTGTCAATTTATTGGAAAGAACCGCGCTGGAGAGCTCTGTGGGCCGCCATGTTCGGCTACATGCTCGATGCGATGGACGTTCTTCTCTATGTCTTCGCCATGCGAGCGATTCAAGCTGAGTTTGGGCTCTCCAACCGCGAAGCTGGGCTGGTGAGTTCCGCCACGCTCATTGCCTCGTCGCTTGGCGGCATCGGTGCGGGCATTCTGTGTGACCGCATCGGACGCCGCCAGACCTTGATCCTGACCATCCTGGCCTATTCGCTGGCTTCGGGCGGCACGGCGTTCTCCACCGGCTTGGCCAGCCTAATCTTTTGGCGCGCCCTGGTGGGGTTGGGGCTGGGCGGCGAATGGAGCGCCGGTGCTACTTTGGTGGCCGAGAGTTGGCCCGCCGAACATCGCGGCAAAGCCATCGCCCTGATGCAATCGGGGTGGGCGATCGGCTACATGCTGGCCGCCGCGCTCTCGTCGGTGATCCTGCCCGAATATGGCTGGCGACCGCTGTTTCTGCTCGGCACGTTGCCCGCGCTGCTGACGATCTTCGTACGCATGGGCGTCACGGAGCCTAAGATTTACCTCGACCAAAAGACGCAGAAGCAAGGCTCGCTGCTGGACTTGTTTCGCGAACCGGGCCTCGCCCGCCGCACCATCGTCGCCACGGTGCTGGCGACCTCGGTCCTGTTTGGGTATTGGGGCTTGAATACCTGGCTGCCGAATTTTCTATCGTCCCCGGTCGCGCAGGGCGGTGCCGGGCTCAGCTTGCTGAAAAGCAGCACCTGGGTGATCACCATGCAGTGCGGCGCCTTTGCCGGCTACCTCACCTTTGGTTGGATGAGCGATCGCTTTGGCCGTCGGCCGTCGTTTGCTGGCTACGTGCTGATGGCCGGCGTCCTGTCGTTTTTGTACGGCACCGCGCCGCAATGGGCCGGCGATTCCGCCCCTACCGTCTTATTACTGCTGGGCCCTTTTATCGGCTTCTTTGGCACCGGCTTCTTTTCGTTATTTGGCAGTATGTTAGCCGAACTTTACCCCACCCGCATCCGCGGCACGGGCCAAGGATTCGCCTACAACTTCGGACGCGGTCTCAGTGCGATGGCCCCATTTCTGGTAGGCGCCATTGCCGATTCTAAAGGACTCGGTACGGCGCTGGCGTTGAATGCCGGTTTCTTTATGCTGGGGGCCGTGATCGTGTTTCTTCTGCCCGAAACACGCAAGACGGAGCTAGATCAAGTTAGTTAGTAGGGTGACCAGGTTCCATTGAGCTGGCGACCGTAGGAAACGGGTCGAGCGCCTCGCAGTGCCTAGCCCACAGCGCAAGAAGCCGTGAAAAAATCGATTTCAGCCGCCGGGCGCGACCCCAGCGGCCTCGCTGACCGCCGCTGGTCCCCCCGACCGCGAGACCGCCGGATTCAGCGTCGTGCCCGAACCCTCCCGCCAGCGGCCTTCTACGGCCTCGCAAAGGCCACTTTTGTGGACTTATTCCTCGATTCTGAGGCTCTAACCTACCCCTCCTAAGCCGCCACACACTTCACCTTCCAGTCCAGCCGGTACCACTGCTGAATGTTGTAAGTGAGGGCCGCCCAGAGCGCTTCCAGGTTCGCTTTGCTCAGCCCGCGGAGGTGGAACTTCCTTAGCCCGAGCTTCTCCTTGATCCACAGATGCGGAAACTCCGCCACCGGGCTGCGCAGCGCGTAGATCTCTCGGCTTTCGTCCTCTTCCATCCGTGCGGCAAACGCCACCGCCACCGGATCGGTCTGACGAAACTTCACGCTCCGTTGCCCGCCTTGCGGACAACATTCCAATCGATTCGCGCAGGCCCCGCAATCTTCCTTCCGCGCCAGATAGCGAATATGATTTTGCGTGGTCTCCTGCCGCCGTAACTCGCGGCCTGCCGGACACCGCAACGCTTGTTCCTCGCGGATGATCACAAAGGCCGATGGCACATAGGCGGCGCTGATACCCGCCTTCTCAAGATTCGCCGCCGTATGTACCGCGCGATCCGTCGTCTGATCATGAACCGGCCCCACTAAGTTGACCTGCTCCGCCGCTTTCAAGTTACTAACTTGCGT
>JAYVRS010000599.1:0-1678 GCA_043776185.1 Bryobacteraceae bacterium
CCTTTGTGCCGCTGGCTCCGACTTCCAGCGCCAGCACTCGCGATTCCTTGAACAGTGATCTCGCTCCACTTTCACCCCCCGTTCTCCCCTCCCAATCCTCCTGTTATCCCCAGACTCGTTCCCCCAAAACTGGTAAGCACCCCCCCCTCCTTGCGGGTAGACACGGGCATTCAGACCAAAATAAGGACGGAAACACGTGAGGACTGTAAGTAAGTCTTGCGATACTAAGAGCCTGGAACGAAATAACATTTACACTTCGTGTGGTCGTGGAGAGATATCGTAGTTCCAGTCGCCGTGAAAGGTATGTCGGCGTGGAGAGAGCTCTTTCATTTGGGCATCGGTAACTTGGATTCCCGTCGGGTAGAGTTCGGGGTCCAGTTCAGCGCGCACTCGGAGGCCTTTGCGAGTAGTTGTGGCGGCGATCAATTCAACGACGACCTCATAACTGGTAAGAGGGCGGCCACGCCAGTTCAAGCTGATGTGGGAGAACAGGCGGTGTTCGATCTTGTTCCACTTGCTGGCGCCGGGAGGCAAGTGGCAGACCGTTACGGTCAGGCCTGTTTCGTCGGCGAAGCGTTGCAGTTCGATCTTCCACAATCGAAGTCTATGGCCGTTACTGCCGCCGCCGTCGGCGCAGATGAGAAGTCGCGATGCGCCGGGATACATGTCGCGGCCCATAGCCAACCACCAGCGCCGGATGCTGGCAACGGCGAAACTGGCCGTATCGTGGTCGCGCCCGACGGTGACCCAACCCAAGTTTTTCCCCACATCGTAAACTCCATGAGGAATCCCTTTCTCCTTGCCGAAATCGTGAACCTGGACTGGCTCCGGGTCGTCTTTGGGCTGCCATTCCACCCCTCCGTTCTTGTATTCGCCGATCAGTTCTTTCTTCTTCGTGTCCACGCTGATCACCGGCCACTGGTGCTCCAGGGAGTTGCGCACTTGCTCGTTCAAGTAATGGAACTGGGCATCCCGATCAGGATGAGCGCTTCGTTCTTTTGTCTTCACGTTGGCCTGCAGACTATAGCCCATTGAAGCCAACAGTTCGCCTACCACGCGATGGCTAACCGGATGCCCCGCATCTTTCAACGCATCGGCCACGTGACGCGTACTCTTGCAGGTCCAGCGAAGCGGCGACATTGGATCGCCCCGTGTGTCCGGATCAACCAACCGGTCCAGTGCCTCCAGTATTCGCGGATCGCGTTCGACCAACGATTTGCGCCCGGCACCTGCCTTACGTGAGCGCCCTAGAGGCACTCCCGGCTTGCGCTGCGTTAGCTCGCCGAGACCCTTGTAAATGCTTGGGCGACTCATTCCGGTCGCCAGAGCTACCGCCGTAACTCCTCCATGCCCCAGCGACCGCGCTTCGACCGCTGCCGCGATCCGCCGTTGCCTCTCGTCCAGATACGCGAACAGAGTCGTAAACTTCTGTTTCAAACGTTCTTGAAGCTCCATGTATCCAACATGGCGCAGAATCGATCAAATGTAAAGTGTATTTCCGTTCCAGGCTCTAACTGACTCCGTTGAGCTTGGATGTAACCCTAACTCATCTAACTCGACCTCGGCCGAACGGGCCTAATAATAACTCATGTGCCATTGGTATCGGGTCCGCCAAGAGTACGACGCAGGAGCGCCGCCAAACCGATGAAACACAACCGCGCGAAGTCGAACCGATCGC
>JAYVRS010000600.1:0-5333 GCA_043776185.1 Bryobacteraceae bacterium
GATGAAGCGGGGGTCGGTGCCGATGCTCGCCACGCGGGTGAAGCCGAGGCCGAGGTCCGCGGCCTTTTGGCGAGCTTCGGTATCGAGGTCGTAGAGGACTTCGAGATGATCGGAGATGAAGCCGATGGGGACGACCACCGTGTGCGTGGCGCCGGCGGAGGCAGCCTGTTCGATGGCCAGGCAAATGTCGGGTTCGAGCCAGGGTTGGGTGGGCGGACCGCTGCGACTCTGATAGACCAAGCGGTAGTTGGGGCAGCCGGCACCGGTGGCCACGAGGCGCGAAGCTTCGGCGAGTTGCTTGACGTAATCGGAGGTCTCCGCCATCGACATGGGGACGCTGTGAGCGGTGAACAGCAGCGCGGCACCTGGTGCGGCGGCTAAGGCGGCGGCCGTGCGCTCTACCATGGGCTCGATGAAGCCGGGGTGGTTGTAGAAGACGCGCAGCTTGAGGGTCTCGATGCCCGTGCCTTGCTGGGCGGCGATGACATTTTCGCGATATTGCCGGCAACCGGAATAGGAGCTGTACGCCGAAGTCATGAAGCAAATCGCCCGAGTGATGCCGTCTTCCTGCATGCGCGCGAAAGTATCGGGCAGGAGGGGATGCCAGTTCCGATTGCCCCAGTAGATGGGCAAAGCGGGACCTTCCCGATCGAGGAGTTCACGCAGGGCAGCGATCAAATCCCGATTTTGCTGGTTGATGGGACTGCGACCGTCAAAGTGGTGGTAGTGTTCCGCAACTTCCAGCATGCGCTCGCGAGGCACGTGGCGACCGCGCAGGACGTTTTCCAAAAACGGCATGACGTCGTCAGGGCCGTCGGGGCCGCCGAAAGAGACTACCAAAATTGCATCAGACATGTTTTAAGTTTAGATGCGGCTGGTGGCGCGCAGGCGTTGATTTACTTCGCGGACGAAGGCTTGCGGGTCATCGGGAGAAAGAATGACGGGTCCGGCGGCGGTCTGCAACAGCACGAGATCCTCGTCGCGCGAGGCGTACCATTGATGGCGGCCCAGGGCGGGCGTCTCAAAGTTGCCGTAGAAGCCGAACAATCCACCGACGGCGGGCCAGCGCCAAGTGCTTTGAGCCAGTTCAGCGGACTCGATCAATCGGGCGGAGCGCAAGGTGGCGAACGGCATCGTCTTGAGGCCGGCGTGACGGCGGACGGCGACTCCGGTTTCGTTGACCTGGTAACCGATGGGGGCATACCAATAGGCGAGGCCGATGGCAAAACAGACGGTGGGGGCGGTGAGGAGGAAGACGAGTGATAGCGGCAGACCCGGGTAGCTGAGGTACACAATCAGGGCTGCGACGGCGAGAAACAGCAGAGTCAGCAGCCGTGTCGAGCGATTCCAGGAAGCTCCAAAGGCGATGGGGTCGGATAGCGCTAAAGGAGCGGGCGGTGTCGGCGTCAATCCGATAATTATATCGATATTGGAGGGGCTATTCGTCCCGCAATATACGCAATGGCCGTTGGGCCAGAATACGAGAACTGGCGAGCCAGCCGGCGATATTGGCAATGAAGGCGGTGGCGGCGATAGCCAGCAGGACGGGCACGACGCTGGGGCCGAGGTCGGCTTCGAAGAAACGGGACATCAAGAGGTGGGCAAATCCGGTAGCGAGCAGGCCGCCCAAGAGTCCGGCGAGCCCACCGAGGATGAGGAATTCCACGGAAAAAATCGCGGCGATCCGGCGGCGAGTGCCCCCCAGAGTTTTCAAAATGGCGACTTCGCGAATGCGGCGGAAGCGAGTTCCGGCGACGGAGGAGGCGAGGATGATGATGCCCGCCAGAATCGCAAAGCCCGAAATGAACCGGACGACTACGGCGATTTGGTCGACTACTTCTTGAATAATATCGAGAACATCAGCCACATTAATCACGCTGATGGTGGGAAATTGGCGGTAACTGGCGCGCTGCAACGCCGCCACCTGCGAAGTCCTTACGCGGACGCCGCCGAAATAGCTGAGCGGCAATCCGGCCAACGGTTGATGGGGGAAGATGAACTCGACGCCCGAACCCATGCGCACCTGTTCGATTTTGAAGACGCCCGAGACGCGCGCGGTGATGGCGCGGCCATAGGCATCGAACTGCAGCATCGAACCGGGGACCGCCTTGAGCGTTTTGGCGGCATCTTCGTTCAGCATTACGTCAGTGGGCGCGGCGAGCCAACTGCCGCGCACCATTTCAACAAAGCTCGGCCGGGTGTCATACCAGGTGACGGTGCGGGTTTGCAGGAAGCGACGCTCGAAGCCTTTCAACGTGAGCGGATCGAGCGCAACGCCGTTGACGGTCTTTAAGCGCATGGAGACCGAGGGAACGATCTCGGGCTCCTTCTGCACGCCGGGTTGCGATTTCAGCAGCTTCACGAGCGCGTCTTTCTGGGTCTCCTGAATGTCGATGAGAAAGACATTGGGCATGCCGGGGGGCGCACTGGCCGCCAGTTGGCCGATCATTTGTTGCTGCACTAAATAGATGGTGAGGGTAAACATGACGCCCACGCCCAGGGCGACCAGCACGGCGCTGGCTTGGTTGCCAGGCCGGTAGAGATTTGCTGTTCCGTGGCGGATGGCCGACGGGACGGCGGCGGGCAGATGGCGCTGAAGGCGGCGTAAGAGCCAGAGCAGGAGCCAAGCGGAACCGGTGAGGACGCCGAGGCTGAGGGTGAGTCCGCCGACGAAATAGGCGCCTAGACGGGCGGCTTCCTGCCAGGTGCCTTCCGCGAGCCAAGCGGCGATGCCGGCCATGCCCAACAGAATCAGCAGGCCGGCCAGCAAGCCGGGCCATTGACGCCGGACGCGTTCACGCCAAGGCAAGCGGGTCTCCGCCATGTCGCGGCGAAGAATGAGGATGGGCCGAATGTGGCGGACGGCGAGCAGAGGCACGGCGGTGAATAGGAGGGTGGAAAGGAGGCCGATGAGGATGCCCTGGGCGACGCTGGCCGGGTCGATGCGGAAGTCCGGGGCGATCTGGAAGTAGCGCGCGATCAAGATGGGGAAGGCGCTTTGGATGAGCGCGCCGAAGAAGACGCCGACTGAGCCGCCCAGCAGACCGAGCGCCAGCGTCTGCAATAGGTAGATGCGCATCACTTGCGTGCTGCCGGCGCCGAGGCACTTCATGATGGCGATGGAATCGAGGCGCTGCTGGACGTGGGAATGGATGGCCATGGCGACGCCGATGGCGCCGACAATGAGGGCGATGAGGCTGATGAGGGAGAGGAAAGTGGTGGAGCGCGTCAGTCCGCGGGTGATGAGCGGATGGGTCTCGCGAAAGTCGATGACCATGGCCTCGGGGAAGGCGTCTTTGAGTTCTTTGCGAAGGGCATCGACGGTCTTGCTGTTGACGGCGGCGTCGGGAGTCAAGGGCAACTTGAAGAGCAGGCGTTGAGCAGCGCGGCTGCCGAAGCGCATCAGATTGGTGCGTTCGAGGCCGGCGCGCGACATCATCAAACGCGGCCCCACGTTGAGACTGCCGGCCATGCGATCAGGCTCTTTGTCGACGATGGCGGCGACGCGGAAGTCGATGCCGCCCACTTTGATGGTGTCGCCAAGTTGCATTTGCAGGCGCAGGAGAAGGTCTTCGCTGACGGCGACTTGATCGGCGGTGATGGCGGCGGCGAGCGCGACGGCGGGCTTCAAGAGGACGTGGCCGTAGAAGGGATACTCGGCCGGATTGACGGCTTTGATGGAGACGAGCAACGGGTCCGGCACGCGTTCGGTGGCGGCCATGGTCACTGTCTCCGTGATCCAAGTTTGCTGAATGCCGCGCTTGGCAAAGTCAGCGAGAAGGGCTTGTTGCTCGGGGTTGGGCAGCAGGAATTGCCGCACCGAGACGTCGGCGGCCATCAGGGTGCGGGCCTCCTTCAGCAGCAGTTGGCGGAAGGACGCAGCGAATCCGCGGACACCGGTGAGCGCGCCCACGCCGGCGGCGACAGCCAGAATGACGAAGAAGAACTTGACGCTGGAAGCCCGGCCTTCACGCCAGGCGATCTTGGCGGCGGTCTTCCAGGAGAGGTGCGGCGTCATGCGGCCGCCTTGAGTAAATCCGAAATGATGAGCCCGTCGCGCAGCGTGATGATGCGGTCGGCATGGCGGGCGAGTTCGTGGTCATGCGTAACCAGCACCAGCGTGGTCTGCTCATGCTGGTTCATCTCCAGCAGCAGATCCAGAATTTGGGCACCGTTGACGGTATCCAGATTGCCGGTGGGTTCGTCGGCCATCAGGATGGGGGGACGCGTCATGAAGGCGCGGGCCAGAGCGACACGCTGCTGCTCGCCGCCCGATAGCTGCACCGGATAATGATCGAGCCGGCCGCCCAGCCCGACGCGTTCGAGCAACTCGCGCGCCCGCTCTGCGCCGTGGCCATCGCCGCCGGCTAACTCGTGCGGCAGCAGGACGTTTTCTTCGGCCGTGAGGGTCGGAATCAGCTGATAGCTTTGAAAAACGAAGCCAATCTTGCGGCCCCGCACTTGGGCGAGTCGATCTTCGTCGAGATGGGTGATGTCGACGCCATCAAGCACGATTGCGCCTTCGCTCGCCGTGTCGAGCCCGGCGAGCAAGCCTAATAGCGTGCTCTTGCCGCTGCCGGAGGCGCCCATGATGGCGACGAATTGCCCGCGTGGTATCGCGAAATCGAGGCCTTTCAGGATTTCAACGGTATGGCTGCCGGTGTCAATGCGGCGCTTGAGCGCTTTCACTTCGACGATGGGGGAACTGGCGAGGGAGGGACCGAGGGAGGAAGTGGACACTCCCTTTATTGTGCCCCAACCAACTGGCTGGCCTCGAATGCGAATTACAACGCTCGACAAATTGTGCCGCAGTCGCCCTACCTTGTCGAGTTTCTCTCCGACAGACTCCCATCGTACCCCCCTATTTTCTGGCGTGCTGGTTTCGCTCGTATGTAGCTCTAAAGTCAATAAATTGTTCTTGTCCTGGGAAGAGATAGGTGTATGAGGGTGTATGACGCCGATGCCCACGGGTCTCGCGCGTCGGTGAGTGCGGGCGCGGGGATGAAAAGGTGGGTGGTGCGGTTTGGGAGCCGGGTGGTTAGCTTTCTTTCTGAGGACCTGCTTTGCAGACCGTCTCCGCTGGGGTGCGGGCGATGGGGGGCATTGGAGCGCGGCTTTCGTCGAACTTTTTGAGGGCGGCTGGTTCGGGGGTGAGCGTGGAGTTGGGTTCGTTTGGGGGAGCCGGTTTCGGCGTGGGTTCGTCTGGTAAATCGTCTGGTAAATCGTTTGAGGGCAAGGGCGCGGCTTGCCGGTTATTTTGTAAGTCGCGGAGATCGTTGAGGCATTGGCGATAGTGACGGCGGAACTGAGCGTCGTAGCGGAGGTAGAGTTTG
>JAYVRS010000601.1:0-5330 GCA_043776185.1 Bryobacteraceae bacterium
GGCGGCGAAGTAGAAGTCTTCCCCGGTAACTATGAAGACTATCTGTGGCGTAAGAACCGTGATGCCTCGGTCCTCGCCGTGGCTACGCCCGAAGTGGTCGCCACGCAAACCGCCACGGCGGTAGTGGACAACAAAGCCCGCCTCAACCCGCAGGCTATGAAGAAACTGGAGAACCGCGCCTCCGCTCTGGAGAAACAAATCGCCGCCATGGAGCAGGAGATTGCGGCCCTTGAAGGCCAACTGGCCAACTTTGTCAGCGTCGAGGAGACTCAGCGTCTCAGCACCGAAGCCGCCAATCGCCGCGCCACGCTCAGCTCGCTCGAAGCCGAGTGGACTGGCCTGGTCGAGTCTATCGAAGCTTCCCGCTGAGCTGGGCGAAGATGCATCTTGGTTAGTCAGGTGACATGATGCGAAGTCTGTTATTCCTTATCCCGGGGCTAGCTTGTTGTGCCGTGCCGGTCGCCGCAAGCAGTACCGCTCCCTATAGCGGCTACTGGCCCGCACCCATCCCTGTGAGTAGCAGTGCCGCCTAGGCTCTTGAAGGGCTAAGTGTTGATCTGGAGGCCGGGAATGTCCGAGAAATGAGACCGGTTCAGCGTCCAGAGTCGGGCGTTTCGCAGCAGGGCGGTGGCGGCGATGGCGAGATCGATTTCGCGGCCTCGTCCTCGGGGCACGCTTCGGTAGAGCTTCGCGCTGAGCGCTGCCTCAGGGTGGCCAAAGGCGAGGGCCGCGTGAGCGGGGAATAGTGCTTCCTGCGCGGTAACTTCCTCGGTGAGGCGTGGTCCCCGCAACCATTCATACAGCACGACGGCCGGCAGGGCCAGCCTTTCGCCTCTTTCGATGGCCTCGCGCAGTTTGGCAGCGGACCGTCGAGGGCCACTTAAGCTGTCGATCAGGAAAGAGGTATCGAGGATGATCATCGCTTCCCTTGATTTTTAGTAGGCTAAGCTACCGCGTCCGCCGTCGCGACGGGAGAGGCGAAGGTCCTCAATTTCCTGGTCGACTTCAGCCAGAGCCCGCTCTGGAATTTTCGGGACGAGACTGTCGAATGCCCGTAGAAGAGTCGCGCGTTCGCGTTCGCTCAGCCGGCCGATGCGCTCATGAAACTCCATGATGGCTTCACGGACTACCTCGCTCTTTGGCATCGACAGCCGGGACGCCGAGTCGTTGAGCCGGGCCAGCGACAGGTCGTCGAGCGTGAAGGTAACTTTTGTCGTTGCCATACCAACGCCACACTACCATATCGCCACCGGGTGACGTGCCGAGTCAGGTGCCAGACAGCAAGGTATATCCCGAAAGCGAACTGCCCGGTCGGCGGAGGTTTCCTGAGGAAGTCGTTGCGGATCAGCGGCGATGGAAAAGGCGGGCTGTTTCCGTTATGGCAAAAATGCCCGCATCCAACCGTGCTCGCCGAGATGAATCCAGGCCGTGCCAATGTGCTCCGGCTTGAACACCTGTTGCTTCCGTGGATTCCAGGCGTGGATCTGCTCGACAGCTGCGTCTGGGCCGGATGCGGGTACATCGCTCTTCGGCCCCCCCCGATGAGCCGCCCAGTGGACCGTCGCCAGCAGTTCCATGCCGTAAGGCGTCTCGAACCCTTCAATCAACTGCGCCACGCGTTCAAGGCGCGCCAAGGAGTCCGACCTTCCTGCAAGGAAACTTGTCGCTTCCTCCACCGCGCCGGGCAGCAACTCGATCTCCGCTTGCGGCTTCTGGCTGTCTCCGTAACCCCGGATAAAATGGCCTTCCATCATCTCCAGGACTTTGTTGAGATTGGTAGCATACGGGCCGTAATGGCCTGCTTCGTACTTGAGCCTCAATGGCTCCCCCGCCTCTTGCAGGAAATAGGCCAGTTTCTGCACCTCAAGCAACGTTCGGCTGTATTCCAACGCAGCATAGGCGTCCATCAACTTGATGAATAGGGCTCGGGCGGGAGTCATGCGAGGCCGTGCGGTACCAACGGGCATCGCTTTCGCGTCTGGCGTTCCCACCGGCTCGTACAGCAGCACATGCACATCAGGCAGCGCCGAAAACGCCTCCTCGATCATCGGTCGCACTTCGCGCCAATCCAGCCCGCCAAGTCCACACCCGAGTGGCGGCACAGCGATTGATCGCAGACCCAGCCTGCGAACATCGGCAATCAGCGCCTTCAGTCCAGATTGGATATCTCCGATGCGCGATTTGCCGCGCCAGTGACGCTTCGTTGGGAAGTTGATCACGTAACGCGGATTGATGAGCCGCCCGTTGTCGACGATAAACATCCGGCCCGGAATCATCTGCCCGGCGTGGCAGGCACTCTCATAGGCCTTGAAGTTATCCGGGAAAGCCTGCTTGAACTGAAGTGCGATGCCCTTACCCATGAAGCCTTCACAGTTCACCGTGTTCACCAGCGCTTCTGCGTCGGCTTCCAGGATGTTGCCTTTGGCAATGTCAATCATCGGCAGCCTCATTTCTTAGGAGTAATACCATTCAGACCGTACCTCGACTCTGGGTTGCCGCCGATGTGGATATCGCCCCAACACCGCTTCGACATTCACTTTCACCTGTTGATTGAGTACTCCAATGCTTTCGATCAACGACCAATCGAACATTTGCCAGACTAGGAACTCGGCCTGCTTCCGCCGCTGCCGGTCGTTGTCATCCGGCTGGTCCGACCAGTAACGGGCGGGGACGAGGTTCCAATCCACCTTGTCGAGTTGCGCCCAGTGATGGTACCAACTCGTGAATCTTGCCAACCCGAGCCCGTCTGAGAAAACGACATCCCGAACCCGCTGCACTGTGGTCGTCAGGTAGATCAGCGGCGTCTGCCGGCGGCTGGTCATGCCCTCACACTATCCCTTGCTGTCGTGGCCTTGACTAAAAGAGTTTCTCAGCCGCTTACGATCTGGGTAAGAGCGTCTTCGACCCCGAATGCTGGCGGGGGGTAACCCGACACATCAGGGGAAAGGCTTGGACGGATCTCTACCCGTCGATCTGAAAATCGGCGGGCGCCATCAGCGTCCAAAACTTTCCAACTTTTTCGAGCCGGCCCGTCACACTCACCGTCAGTCGACTTTTATGCGCGTCGCATGCGAGCTGGTAGTCGTCCAACGCCAGAGCCACGCGGACCCTGAGCCGGCGACCTTCTTCAGACCATAGGACCGTGGCCATATCCTCAGATGACGACTCTTCTGAACGCAACTCCACCACCTGTCCCCGAATCGTTTGCGACTTCGATTCCTTCAAGTCCCTTAGTTGCCGGGCCGCCGCCCCCAGGAAACCGGCAGACCGCTGCTCCAGCCGCACCGACCGCACACCCCGCAAGTCCGCGGCCACGGGCCACTCGGGTGACCAAGCCACGGCATACTCCAGTTCCGCATCTTCGGCGTGCTTCAGCGTCGCCTCGAGCACCTCGCACAGATTGGCGTTCAGCCCTTGCTCATAGCGGCTGGTAATCGCATCCACTTCTCCGCTCAGCACTGCTTCTTCGAGATCCCGCAACCCGCGGACGATCCTATCCATCACTCGGCGTTCAAATGGGGCCGGCGTATCATCCGGACGGGCCAAGGGCGCGATTCCAGTGGGCGACTCAATCGTGAAGCCGAAGCTGCCAGGAAACGTATGCCCGAAGCGGCATTTCTCCGCATATTGGCGGCCGATGGCCGTTGCTTTGGGAAAATAAGCCTGGGGCGATTGTTCCACGCACGCGGCGTAGGCGAGAAAATCACGCAATTGGAAAATCAATTTGGCGGCAACGTCGAGAGGCAGCCCACCCGACGAGGCTTGCACGCTCATCAAACGCACGGTAAGGATATCCCGGTCAACCGAATGGACCGAACGGGCCAACTGATCGAGCGCAACGCCTTGTTCTTCGGCGAGTACCTCCAGGGCATTTTCAATCAAACGCGCGGAATCGGAGTACTCGTCGTGGGAGGCAAACACCAGCTTGCGCACCCGGTCCCCACCGATGGATTTTTCAAACACCAAAAGACGCTCGTTGGGATGCCCGGCCCGGTGCCAACCTTGGCGATTGAGATAGCGCGCCAAGTCCGCAACTCTCACGAGGGACTGCGGCCGGGCGGCGGACGGTAACGTGTCGTAAATCATCGCAGCGAACCTAATTCTACCCGTTTCAACAGGGCCACAATTGCCTTAGGATCCAGGATCTGGGTTACCATTCATATCATGACCGGAGTGCGGGGGAGTCCAGTTTTGCCGGTCTGGCTCAGCTTCTCGATGACAGGTCGCGATCACCCGAATGGGACGTCAAAGCCCCGTACTGAAGAGCGCGACGTAGGCTCATGACAGTATGTCGCTCAGAGGCAGCCTTCGGGATCATGTTCGCTCAGCCGCTAATCCCTGAAATGCGATGAGGTCGAGCTCCACCGCATTTTCATGTGGCTAACCCTCGTGTTACGTTATCGTTGGGAGGATAACTAGAATGCTGGGAATGCCCCGGCTTATTTTGTGGGGCACCAAACCCGCTTCGCAACTGGTAAACGTTGGCAAGGTCGCTGCCATCCGTCATCCGGTGAACGACTACCGCTTGTCTGATGGAACTGACCTCAAAACTTGCTAAAGGAAGTTGGGACAGCAACCAGGAAAGCGGTCAAGCGGGTTCAGACCGGCAGAAATAGCAAAGCAAGCTACGCCAGTGATGATGACGACATTTCGAGGATCGAGTATAGTGGACCGCAGACAACCGAGTAAGGAGAAGCCGCTTCAAGCTGCGGCCCTGTACACGTCCAAAATCATCAAAGCGGGAGCCTTGATCGGAGATACCAAGACCCTCTTTTCCCACTGGGATGTCGATGCGTCGGTTGACGAAAACATCAAAAAGGCGCAACGGGATAACATCTTCGGGAAGTCGTCCCGTTCTCGTGTCGAGGACATCCTAGCCATTTTTCGTCAACGCTACCTCGCCGAAGCTTCAGTGACGAAAGCACTCGTCACACTCGTTCGAGGAAAATTCCCACCCGCCGCTCTGGATCGCGTGTTCTATTTTCACGCCGCTCGTGCCGACCGGCTGCTTCACGATGCAGTCACGGAAATCTTCGTCCCAATGCAGGCACAGGGCCTAGCAGACGTAAATGCGCAGAATTTCCAGCGCTCTCTTGCAAAATGGGTTGAAGAAGGAAAAACAACGAGCCAGTGGTCTGAGTCAACCCTGAAGCACGCCGCCCAAGGATTGCTCTCTACTCTTCGGGACTTTGGCGTGCTCCAGGGTGCCGTCAACAAGAAGATTGCTCCCGCCTACCTCCCAATCGAGTCCTTTGCCTACATCGTGTTTTATCTGAAACAGCACCAACCATCAGGAGTGAGGTTGATCGAGTTGCCCGACTGGAAGCTGT
>JAYVRS010000602.1:0-1673 GCA_043776185.1 Bryobacteraceae bacterium
GAAGAATAGCTGGACAAATCTTACGCCGCGTTCCACCATGCGGCGGGCCAGTAAACACTTGCGGCCGAAGTCGGCGGTCATGCGTTCGTCGAGGCCGTAAAGTTGACGGGTGGCGGGGGTTTCACTGGTGAGGTCGACGGCGCCGGGGGCTTCGCTTTGCATGCGGAAGGCGAGTTCGTAGGCCTTGATGCGGGCGTCGAGCGTCGAATCATCTTCGCGTGAGGCGTAGTGGCGGCGATTGAGGTCGTTCACTAAGCCCAGGGTCTCTTTCTGCGCGTCACCAGTAATTCCTTCGGGTGTCGCTAAGTTGAGTACCGGGTTTTGGCCGCCGCGAAACATGGTGCCCTGGTGGGTGGCGGGTAAGTAGCCCGCGCCGTAGACGCCGGCGCCGGACTTCATCGCGCCATCGGACATCACGACATAGGAAGGTAGGTTCTTATTCTCGCTGCCGAGGCCATAGACGGCCCAGGAACCCAGGCAGGGCCTTCCGGGAAACTGGGAGCCGGTGGCGGTGAGGAACATGGCGGGAGCATGGTCGAAAGCGTCGCCATAACATGACCGGACCACGGCTAACTTATCGGCGTGCTTGCCTAAGTTAGGGAATAATGACGAAAACTGGAGGCCGCTTTTGCCATAGTGTGGAAATCCCCACGGCGAGCCGCGCATGAGGGCTTTGCGGAAGTCAATGCGGGCTGTGACTAAGCCGGCGGCGAAGCTGGGCGGTATCGTCTGGCCGTTTAACTTAGTCAGGGTCGGCTTCGGGTCAAACGTGTCCACGTGCGAAACGCCGCCGTGGTTGAAGATATAAATAATATTCTTCGCCTTCGCCAGGGCGTTTGTCTGCGCTTGCGACATGCCGGCGAGGGCTAACCCGGCGAAGCCTTTGCCGGTCTGTTGGATAAGTTCGCGACGATTCATCATCATTTACTCCACGTACAGAAATTCGTTCAGATTAAATACGCCGCGGGCAAGTTCAGTAAGCGCCGCTTGGCGATTACCGAGGGTTTGCGTTTGTTGGGCTAAGAACTTATTCGAGCGTTCGGCTTCAAAGGCTTCGGGCGCGCGGCCAAAGAGCCGTTGCCAGATGGCACTTACCGGGTCAGTTTCTTTCTCCACTAACTTAGCGAGCGAAGCGGCTTGGGCTAAGGTAAACCGTCCATTCAACAAAGACAGCGACTGCGGCGCGGTGGTGGACGAATCGCGGCGGGAGCAACTGAGCACGCCTTCCGGCTGGTCGAAGGCTTCCAGCAGCGGCATGCGGAAGTTACGCCGCGAAATCATGTAAATGGTGCGGCGGTCGTGTTCGCGAATATCTTCGGTAACGATCCAGGCATTGTTCAAAGGCTGGCTCATGCCGTAGAGCTCTTCGGTGGCGAGAGTAGGAACGACGGGGCGGCCGCCCATCTTCAGGTTGAGCGTACCGGCGGCGGCAAGCACCGAGTCGCGCACTTCTTCGGCTTCCAAGCGACGCCGCGTAAAATGCGAAAGCAACGTGTTATCGGGGTCGACTTCCAACGCTTTGGGAGAAGGCTTGGAGGATTGCAGATACACGGCCGAGTTCAGGATCAGCCGGTGCATGGCTTTAATGGAATACTTCTGCGCCACGAACTCCGTGGCGAGCCAATCGAGTAACTCGCGGTGCGAAGCGGTGGCGCGAGTGCCGAAGTCAGAAG
>JAYVRS010000603.1:0-1671 GCA_043776185.1 Bryobacteraceae bacterium
GCCTATACGCAGAAGCGCCGTTTGCGCTTTGATCCGGATCGCGAAGAGATTTTGCCGCTCTAGGGGGCCATGCAGCTTCCTCCGGCCCTTCGCCAGGCCTTGGATCTTGAACTCCAGGGCACTTCGTTGAATGAACTCGTGAAGGCTTCGGCCTCGATCTCGGAGCAATACCGCTCGGGCAAGTCCTCGAAGCTGACTACGTCGATTGAGCGCTTGGCTTACGTTGCGGCGCGCATGCCGGCCACTTATGCGGCGGTGCATGCGGCGTTGTCGCAGGCTGACCTTCAGCCGCGCACGCTGCTCGACCTGGGGGCAGGGCCGGGTACGGTGAGCTGGGCGGCGCATGCGGTTTTCGACTCGCTGGAGTCGGCTCATCTCGTCGAGCACAATGGCGCTTTGGCGCAACTGGGGCAGCGGCTCGGTGCGCCGATTCCTTCGACGTGGATGGTGGCGGATGTCTCGTCTGTGCATGACCCAGCCGATCTGGTCGTGTTGTCGTATGCCTTGGGCGAGACGAGTTGGCAAGCGACGCTGGAGAAGGCTTGGGCAGCGACGGGCATGATGCTGGCGCTGGTGGAACCGGGTACGCCGAAGGGATTCAACCTGATCCGCGAGGCGCGGCAATGGCTGATCGGGCGCGGCGCGGCAATTGCGGCGCCATGTCCGCACGGGCGGGCGTGCCCGATGACGAAGGACGATTGGTGCCACTTTGCGTCGCGGGTGGAGCGGACGAGTCTGCACCGGCGGATGAAGGGGGCGGAGTTGGGGTATGAGGACGAGAAGTTTAGCTACGTTTTGGCGAGTCGGACGGCGGTAGCTGCGCAGGAAGGACGGATTATTCGGCACCCTCGGCAGAAGGCGGGCTACGTTCAGTTGGAGCTGTGTACGACTACAGGGTTGGCGACCAAGAACGTGCCGAAGTCGGCTGGTTTACTGCACCGGGCGGCGCGGAAGGCCAAATGGGGCGACGGGTGGCCGCCCACATCTGCAGAGACCTCGTAGAGGTAAGTGGCTCCTCGGGCCGTTCGGAAATCTAGCGCCAGGTAACGGTGCTGAGTCCGCCGATGGCGTAGGTGAAGATGCCGAGGTCGATGTTGCCTCCGGCCCGGAGGGGGGCGGAGAAGCGGCCGTTGGACTCCGAGGCGGTGGTCTGCTGGAGGGCGAGAATGCCGACGCCGGTGCCATCGATGATGGTGCCGGTGGACGGGGCCAGTTGCGACAAGACGGCGGCCGGCACACTGAACGTGCGGGCGTCGCCTTTGGCCGTGCAGATGAACGTCGACGTATCGAAGATCGGATTCTGCGTGGTGCCGCCGGCCCGGACGCCGGAGCTGCCGAAGATGGTGATGATGTCGGTGGCTTCGCCACCCGTCCAATTAACTGTGAGCCCGCTGGAGCGGATCACGGTAGTGAAGGAGGCCTGATTGGTCCAGACAATGGGGGCCGGAACCCGGACCGATGCGCTGAAAGCACCGACCTCAGTGCCGCCATTTCCGGCGAGGGTGAAGGTGCCGGCGGTGATGCCCGCCGAGGCCATCTGGCCAGGAATGACGATGCCCGGAATGACGATGCCGGAATCACCCAGCGAAGCAGAATAGAGATTGATGCTGGGGGCCGATTTCGGCACCGCCTTGTTCGTGATGCCGGGACCGTTTAGCGTGAGCGCAGTGC
>JAYVRS010000604.1:0-20085 GCA_043776185.1 Bryobacteraceae bacterium
GCCCAGACTTCTGGCCATCCCAACCACCAGCCCCCGAAGCCGCAGGAGGCAAGGGGAAGGAAGCGGAGCCGGAACGAAGGCGCCACCGGCATGTTGAGACGGACAACCCGGCGTGGGTATGCGAAGGCGCTGACCGCTTTGTTTGCGGACTCCTCCCGCCATTTGCGCTATTGGGACAGCTGCGGCCATGGGAGAGCCGGAAAATGAGAAACAACAGGATCGTACTTGCTTTGGCCTTCGCTGCCGGTGCTGTTTCACGGACAAGTGCACAGACCGGGCCGCCCGGCACATTCGGCTATGTTCTAAAGCAGGAAGTGGTCGCAAGCGATCCAGCGACGCAAAGAGTGTTGATGATCTATGTGCAAAGCGAGGATTATAGATTCGTTACCGGAGAATTGGCCACTACCAACTTACACGAGGACACAAAGCGATCCCAAGTCGCCCGTTGGCACGCCGAGAATTCCTGGAACCGATTACACTTGAACCTTGAGCCCGCCCGGATGGCTAACGGAGACTGGTTTCATCTCAAGCGTCCGCTCTTGTCGTATGTAGGGCCGGCGGAAACGCGGCCCATGCAAAGCCGGGATTTCCCGCTCGCCACGGTCTCAAACCCGAGCCCTCCAGCCACCGTGATGGCTGCGGCATCCTCTCGCTCAGACAGCAACTTCAAGGCGGAAGGTTTCTACTACTATGCCGTGGCCTCCTTCCGGTCCAGCAAGGAATCCAGATTGACGGTTACGCCAGCGGCGATTCAGGTGAAGGCGGGGCAGGTGGCTACTCTCAACATTTCGCAGGCGGTTTCCGATGCCACCAAGCACCTCATATTTAGAGCAAAAGTGGACACGCTGCGCTCGCCCGCGCCCCCGGCTGGAGAATACGTTCGAATTGGCGAAGCCGGTATACCGGCGGGTGCGCCGTTCTTCGACACGGGAGTGGACCTCGACGGCAAGGCCCGTCAATTGGACTTTTTGTTGCAAGATGCAATCGAAGCCGCAACGCCGAACTTTGGCGCCTCCGCGTTCTCAGAGTATCGCGCGGTGATGGTGGTATTGCATGCCCCATTCCTAAGAGGCGAGGCATACTTTGAGCCTCGACCGCTTGAAATCAACGGATTGCCAATTAAGATACACGTCTCCTATGTGTCGTCCGACGCTACGTTTGGGCGGATCGCGCACGAGATGAGTCACTGGCTGCACGTTCCCGATGCTTACGACGAGGAGACGGGGAATGCCATAGCTGATTGGGACATCATGGACAATGCAAAGGGCAATGGCCAGCACTATGCCTGGTCCAAAATCGTCTCGACCAATTATTTTCTGCCACCCAGTTTTCTTCTTGATCCTGCAGCCAACACGGTGACCGTGACGCGCCCAGCGCTTGGTGCCCCGCCAACCGATGTCACCCACACGCTGCGGCCCACCTCGACGCCCGCGGTTCCGGCCCAGGCATTGCGGGCGATACGCATTCAGGTATCGGACAACCATGGCTACGTGGTCGAGGCCCGGAGAATTGTCCCAGGGCGGGTGAGCGATCAGTCCATTCCGCGGGAAAACATTGTCGTGACGCAAGTGCTCGATTCGCCGCCGGCGACGGTATTTCCGCGGAACAACGTGAGACTTCTGCAAGCATTAAGGCTGGGTATGGACTATGCTCCGGATCGTTCGGTCAAGATCACGTATGTCAGGAAGAATCCTGGGAGTGATGAGTCCTACGACGTCAGGGTTCAGTATGCGGCCGAGCCGCAGCCGGACCTAAAGATCACGCCCTGGGGAAACCCCCCATGGGAAACGCCGGACATATGGATAGACAGCCCACGTGAGGGCGGTGGCTTTCGCAAGGATTCCGATCCCCCTCTACCGGGAAATGGAGAGCGTCCCTGGGTTGGCCATGAGAACCGCGTCTGGGTGCGGGTCACGAATGTTGGCCTTGCCGACGCTAAAGACGTTAGAGTCCGATTCCGTGTGAATTCTCCGGGAGGGATCGGCGACGCCGGGCAGTTTGTGAGTCTGCCCGCGGCGACACCCGCGAAGTTCAATCTTGCGGCAGGTAAGAGTATCCATATCTACACAACCTGGACTCCGGATCGCGAAGTTCATTCCTGCATTGCAGTTCACGTTGATGCGGTGGCCGGCGAATCGAATCTCGACAACAATGAATCCCAGGAAAATGTCTTGGACTTTTACACCGGCTCCGCAAGCCCTTGGCATCCAGTGAGCATTTCACTCGATGTCGCCAACCCGATGCCGAAACCTGCCCGTGTCGATATCGGCGTCAACGGATTGCCTGCTGGATGGAAGGTCGAACTGGATAAGACGTGGGTGACGCTGCCCCAGAAGGGCCGCGAAACCGTGACTGCGGTGATCACGCCCAACCCAACGGATCCCCAGTGCACGAAGGTGGTGCTTGACCTTCACGGCATTATGCGTCTGGGCGATGTTTGGATGCCGTACAGCGGGTTCACGCCAGTCGTGAAACTCGCCAATCCCATCCAATTCGCCAACACCATTGCGCCGTTTTCCCAGCGTGGGCAGAACCTCAACGCGCGAGTGAAGGGGTGTACATCCCCTGGTCAGCCGAATCGCGAGATCGCCATCCAAGTGAAAGGACCCAACGGCAAGACCGTCGTCCACTTCGTCACTACCGATAGCAGTGGCTGCTTCGATAAGTTGATTCTCGCGCCCATTGGAGGCACTGCGGAGATTAAGACCTACTTCGCTGGATCAGATTGTGCCGCGCCTACCGAAAGCGCCGGCACATCAATTCATCCGCCAGAACCTTTTCTTCCAGGCCGTTTGTTTGTTGGCGCCAGCGGCGGATCTCAAATTGCCCTCCTTCCGCTGTGGCGCAACTACTGGGGAGGGGGCCACGTGAACGGGCATCTCGAAGTGGATGTCGCGCCTGGTTGGCGTGCCATGGTCCAGGCTGGCTATCACGGTTTTTTTCCGCGCTCCGCTAGTGTGAAGTATGCGGCCGTCACGCATTATTCTGTCCTCGCAAAGTATCATCGACCACTGATCGGATCGATGCAACTCAACGCGTTTGGTGGAGCCGGCCTCTATCGCTCTCCGTCCTCCACGAATCCAGGCATGCAGTTAGGCGCGGGTGTAGAGTCAGCTCATTCCTCCAACCTCCGATTCTTCGCGCATGTCACCGCCCATCAAACCACGGTGGCCAGCCAACTCGGCGTGATGCGTTGGGTGGATTTTTCTCTTGGATTCTCCGTCCGGGCGCGATGATGGCATTGGTAATCAGGAAAAGAGGGGGAAAAGAAGGGTCGCGGTAGGGACGATCATCGCTGAAGGCCCCCCGCCCGGATCAGTGCGAGGGGGTCCGTATGAGCGGCACTACCGCATACGGCTTCTACCTTCAATAGTGGCGTCAAAGCTAAGCGGACGCTCGGATAAGGATGCAGGATCCGTGGGCAAGGTAACCAGCGCGCGAACAATCGCGCCACCCACGATTCGAGAAATCTTCTCCGTTGGCTCCGGCGTCGGAGAGTCCGCCGCCAGTGTTATTGGATCCGCTCCCGAAAACGTTTCAAAGCCGCCATATTGCCGGAAATCGCGTGGCATTGGTAGTAGTCGTTCCCCACTTGCCCCAACCAACGGCCCGTCACCTGCCGATGGTGGAGCGGAGCTCGGGGTGGGGGCATAGGCAGTGTTGGACAGTGTGGTTGATGAGCGGCCAGAGCTCTTCCTCAATGGGGGAGTAAGTGGGGTCGGTGGGAATGAGGATGATTTTGTGGTCTTTGGGGAGCGCGGCGAGCCGCTCGCGCTCCAGGGCCAAATAGCTTGGCTTGCCGTCGCGCGGCGAGGACGGAGTGGGGGAGCTGGATCCAGTGCAGGTCGAGGTCCAGGTTAGCGATGGGGAAGGATTCGTAGTCGATGTCGGTATGGCAGGTCATGAGAGTCTCCTGAGCTTACGGTAGCAGGGGGAAACAAGGATTTAGGCGGCTAGATCTGTCTGTGGAGTTTCGTTTCAACGAGTCACACAGAAGCGAAACGTCGTGACTGATCAAAATAGGGGTGTCGGGAACCACATTTGGTTGCCGCCAAGGTGCGGCAATCTTTCTCGTCGCGAAGACAAAATGTCTCAGGCAGGCACTGGCCAACGAATCTCCCATCATGGCGGCCTTCGACCGTAATCACGACGGCCAACTCACCCGGGCCGACGCAATCGTGCCGGTCCAGAAGTTACGCGCCACGGCCCGCACCGACCACTTTCGCTTTAACCCTTAGAAACCGGCCAACCGGGTTTTGGCGTCGCCGAACTCCGGTAGTTCGACGCCCATCCGGTCCATGATGCCCAAGTACAGGCTACACAACTTGCGATTCTCGTCGCCGGACTCGAAATAGTTCAACGCTCTGCCCGTCTTAAGTTTGCCGCCCAGGCCGCCAATGGTGATCACTGGCACCTTCTTGTTGTCGTGCTTCGTCCCGGACCACATGTTCGACAGGAACAACAGGCAACTGTTGTCGAGCACCGTGCCCTCCGCTTCCTGCATGCCGTCCAGCCGCCGCGCCAAATAGGCCAGCTGGCTCACTTGGAAGAGCACGATCTTCTGATAGTCCGCCTCGGTGTCGTAGTGGGAGGCACCGTGATGCTGCTTGCTGACGCCGAGGAAAGGATAGTAGAGCGCGGAAAGGTCGCGGGCGAGCAGCAGTGATGCCACGCGCGTCTTGTCGGTCTGAAACCCGAGGGCGACGATGTCGCACATGAGGCGAATGTGATCGCGGATATCTTCGGGCAGGCCATCCTGCGGACGCTTCATCGCCATCAGTGGGCGGCCCGCGTCGCGAGCCCGCACTTCGGCTTTGTCCTTGTCGGTGCGCATCCGCTCGATGCTCCGTTCCACGTCGCGGACGCTGGCGAGATACTCGTCCAGCTTCAGTTTGTCGGTGGAACTCACCTTGCCGCTCAGTGCCAAGGCATGATCCTTCACCCGGTCGAGCACGCTGGTGTTGCGCAGTCGGCCGCCGTTCTCAAACAGACTGTCGAAGGCGAGCGACGGATACATCTCGTTGGGCACGGGCGAATCGGCGCTTTGCCAAGAGATATGCGAGCTATAGGCATTCGAAAAATTGGTTTCATGGAACCCGGTCATGGCCCGCTCACAGGCCAACACCATGCTGGGCTGCGGCGTTTCCTGCCCGATCCGGTTGGCCAGCATCTGATCCACCGTGATGCCACCGTGGATGATGGAACCTTGCCGGATCGGCACGCCCGACAAAAGGTTACCGGTCATAGCCGGATGAATCCCGTGTCCGGTGGCTTCCTTATTGAATAGGCCGTCAATCACGTTCACCTTCGCCTGGAGCGGCTTGAGCGGCGCCAGCGATTCGCCCAGTTCCAAATCAGCACCCGCCCCTTTCGCCCACCAGCGGCCAGGGCTGATGCCCGTGCCCATAAACAGCACCGCAAAGCGTTGCGGCTGCCCAGCGTTGGTGGTGGCCGCCGACAGCGACTCGAGCCACGGCAAGCCCATCGTCACCCCGGCGCCGCGCAGAAAGATCCTACGGGATAACCCTCGTTCACGCTGCATGTTCATCATCGGTCACCTCTCGCGGCCGCGCTGATTGAGAAATTGGCGGCTCGTCACGATGCTATCAATTGCGGTTTCAAAACAGCAGCCGTCCTTGCCAAGCAGGCGGCCGACGTCTTGGATCAGTAAATCGTCAGAAAGCGCGAGGCTTCTTCCCAAGGCATACGCCAACAGTTTGCTCGAAAAGCCGCGCACGAAATCGCCTTGGCGACGGTCGCGAATGTACTGCCGCATTCCTGGCAAGCCCTCGCCTTCAACGCCTCCCGGGAAGGTGGCCCGCGCGTCAACCGCACGCCCGCCCAGATCGGAGGTTCGACTCTTGCCGACCGGATCGTAGGTTTCAAACGCCAAGCCGAAAGAGTCGAAGCGCGCATGACAGGCCGCGCAACTCGGATTGGCCCGATGCCGCTCTAACATTTGACGCAGCGACAGGTCCATCTTGGCTTCGTCGGACGGCAACTCGGGCACCAGCGGCGGCGGCGGCGGGATCTGTTCGCCCAGGATATTCTTCGCCACCCAGTAGCCGCGCTTCACGGGGCTGGTCCGCAGGCCCGGTGCGTTCTTGGTGAGAAACGCGGCCATGGGCAACAGGCCGCCCCGCCCGTAGCGGTCGGCGTGCGGGATGCGCGTCCAAACGTTGTCATCGCCGCCGGTCGGCGGCATGCCGTAATGACGGGCCAGCATGGGATTCACAAACGTGTGGCGCGCATAGAGAAAGTCGAGGATGGAACGGTTGTGTTGAAACACATCCAGCAGGAAGCGAATCGGCTCCTCGAACATCGCCTGTTTCAATCCATCGGTGAAGGAGGCATAGCGCGCGCGGTCCACAGTACCGATCTGCTCAAAATCGCGAAAATTCAGCCAGTTACCGCCGAATTCCACCGCCAGCGCGCGGATGCGCGGGTCGTGCAGCATCCGGCGCGCCTGGGCTTTAATCACCTCCGGCTGGCGTAGGTCGCCTGCGGCGGCGTGCCGCAAAAGCTCTTCGTCCGGCATGCTCGACCAGAGGAAGTAACTCAGCCGGCTGGCCAGATCCAAATTCGATAGCGGCTGAATTCCGTCGCGGGCTTCCACCAAGTCGGCGCGATAGGAGAACTTCGGAGACGTCAAGACCAAAGCGATCGTCTCGCGGATCGCCCCCTCATGGTCGAGGCTGTAGCGCGACTGAGCTTCGCGATAGAAGGACAGCAAGTCGGCGCGGTCAGCCGGCGACAACGGCCGCCGGTAAGCGCGCGCCGCGAATTCGTACAGCGTCTGCAAGTGGCTCGCTTCCGCATCGAGGCGGGCTCGCTTCACCCAACGCATGCTCTCGTTGAAGGCGTTGAAGAAGCCCTTCACCGCCTGGATCGCCAGTTCGCTGCCGCCCTTGGCCACTTCCAGGTAATCGGCCTCCAGTTTCCTCAGCTTCGGTTCCGCGATGATCTGCTCCACCTCAATCTCGCGAACCTCAGGCTCACCGTCTTTGAAGTCGTCCCGCGTTCCCCGGGTCCCCAGCTTGGCAAACTCAACGTAGGTACGAATGTTAACGGAAGCGATAAAATCCATCTCCCGCCACATCTTGTCCAAGGCCGTCTGACTCTGTTTATCAAGTAGCAACTCATAAAGCGGCTGGTCGTCACGGAAGTAACCCATCACGTTGTGGTAGCCCGCGCTCAGATAGCGGCCCTCATCTTTGCCCACCTTGAAATAGTTTCGTCCGCGCGACTCCTTGTAGAACATATCGGGAAAGACTCGGCAAAACCTGCCCCACGCCGCTTCGTAGCGCGCGCGCTCACCGGCCGGAACGAACAGATCAGGATCGGCAGGCTTATTTTCTACCAGCATCGTCTTGCCCGGGCCGAACGCATTGTCCCACTCCGGCTCCACCACATTCCTTTGATCGAATGCGGGCTCGCCCGCGACCTGTAACTGCCGGGGATCGAACTTTCGGCGATGCGTGGCGTACTGCTGATTCTTCCAAATCAACAATGGCTGCCAGGCCGTACCAATGGCTCCCGCCGTAATGTTGATAAACCGCGGCTCTACCTTCTGTCGCACTCGGGCAATGTAAGTTCGCATCGCCTCGCAGCCTGCTCGAGCGACGTTTGCCTGCGGCTTGAGCGGCGGCTTCGGCAGAGCGCGCCACATCGCTTGCAGTTTCACCAGCGGACCAATCTGCTCCGCGCTCTCCAAGGTCAACCACACCGTCTCCAGATACTTGGCGCTCACGCGGTGTTGCCGCGCCAGGCCAGCCAACGTCGCGCTAGGCTGCCCCAGCGCCGCTCGGTGCCGGAAACGCCAGGCGGTTTCGAAATAATCGGCGTAGTCGATGTTTTGCGCGTGATAGAAATCGATAATCTGGTGTACCGCGAACTTGTCGCGGTCCGTTTCCGCCAGCATCGGATGCGGCGCGAAGGCGAATCCCGCTTCCTTCAAGTACATATGGCTGGCCACTTCCCGTGCCGCAGCCAGATACTTTTTCAGCAGCGTGGGCGACATCGTGAGCGTTTCGCCGGAATTGTCAAAGCCCGCCGTATTGCCTGGATCAACGGGAAACTCGCGGGCCGGGCGGATATCAACGCCGGTCAAATCGCGGATCGTATAGTTATACTCGACATTACTGAGGCGCCGCGCCAGCACCACGCCCGGGTCGCCGGCATTGCGCCGCATCTCGTGTTCGCGCACGGCGTGGAACCAATCGACAGCGCTACGCCGCTCCTGCGCCGTTGGCTCCCGTGGCGCGCCTTTCGGCGGCATTTCCCCCGCCGCCACCCGCTCCAGGATTTGGCTCCAACGGCGGCCGTCCTGCATGAGCGCAGACATCGTCTTGAATCCGCTCAGGTCCAGCTGCGCCGCCGGATTCTGCTGGCCGTGACAGGAGATACAATTGGCCTCGAGGAAAGGCCGGACGGTTCGCGTAAACTGGCCCTCCAGCTTGCCGCGTATGTTGTCCTGGCCCCTTACGACGGGGAGTGCCCCCGTGGCCACAAACACTAGGAAAAGGCCCAGGCAAAGATTACTTATCGGCATAAACTCATCTCACTTTCCATGCGAAGCTTATCGCAGGCCCACCGGGTCGGAGGCAATGGGTAGCGGCAAGTAGTCGCGCTCCACAAACATCCATTCCACCAGCGCCGCCCGCAGTTCATGTTCCATCAATGCCGTTTCCTTGCGTCCAATCAGGTTGTTCAATTCGCCAGGATCGTTCACCAGGTCGTATAGTTCAAACATCGGCCGAGTGGGTGAAAAGTACATGCGGGATAGCTCGGGCGAGAGCTTCCCGGCGGCATTCCTCTCGCGCAGATCCTTCCAAAATTCAGTGCTCGCAAAATCCACCGGCTCATAAGGAATCTGCCAGAGCGCGTTGTAGATGAATTTGTGTTGGCGGCCCACCACGCAACGCCCGAGGTCGAAGGCCGCACTTTGCGTGGGCAAATAGACGTGGTGTGCGCCGCGCTCGGCAAAGACGTGCTTCCGCCCGGTGAACGACTCTCCCGTAAGATGCCTCAGAAAGCTCTTCCCCGTCATCTCTTGGGGAAGGGCCACGCCGCCGGCCGCCAGAAAAGTCGGTGCCAGATCTTCGCCGGAAATCAGTTCGGTAGAGGCTCGGCCCGGCTCAATCCGACCTGGCCAACGCATCAGAAGTGGCACATTGATGCCGAATTCGTGCAGCGTGCCTTTACCGCGCAAAAGCGCGGCACCGTTGTCGCCCATGAAAGCCACCAACGTATTTCCCGCCAGCCCACGCTTCTCGAGGAACGCCATCGCGCTGCCAAAATCGTCGTCCAAGCGCGAGATCTTGTCATAATAGAGGGCGAAATCCTCCCGCACCAGCGGCGTGTCCGGAAAGTGGACGGGCAGCTTGATCTCTGCCGGATCGTGCGGCACGCGGGCCAGCCCGGGCAGAAATTTACGGTGCGGGTCACTCGAACCGAGTTGCAGGAAAAACGGCTTATCCTTGGGCTTCAGGTCGAGAAATTCGCCGAACTGCTCAATGCCCTTCTGCATGTTCCCGGTCCGCACATAGTCGAGCCTCTGCGTGAAAGTCTGCACGTGGTGCTTGTTATAAATTTCCTGCACCAGCTTGTCGCTCTGGCCGGCTTCTCCGTCCAGATGATAAGTTCGGCCGGCGACTCCCGTAAAATAGCCCTGGGCGCGTAGCAGTTCGGGGTAAGTCCGTTCCGACATCGGCAGCGGCGCGCTGAATCGCGTCATTCGCAGGCCAACGGGTGAGCGGCCAGTCATCAGCGCCGCTCGCGCGGGGACACATTGCGGACACGCCGCATAGCAGCGATTGAAATGAACGCCCTCGGCAGCGAAGCGATCTAAATTGGGGGTCTTAATGTCGCGGTTGCCGTAGCAACCCACGTGCGGCACGCTGTGGTCGTCAGAGAGCACCAACAAGATATTCGGTCGCGACTGGCTTTGCGCGAAGGAAGTCGACTGCGAAAGAGCCGTACCCAACGCACCACCTATTTGGAGCGCGTTCCGACGAGTGTGTTTCATTAGTGTTCCTTTGCAAACCAGGCACCGGGCGGCCATGCGAAAAGCAAAAGTTTTTTCACAGCCTTGGGATAGTTGAAGCCAATCAAGCTCATTTTCGGGCGCGCCATGCCAAAAACGTTGGGTTGGGTAGCATCATCGCGAATGGCCGCTATCGCTTCTGAATAGGTTCGTTTCTTCCCTTTTGAGCGTTGAATCTTCGGGCCCAACGCTATCAGGCATGTCCGGTTCATGTCAAGGCAGGCTCCTGGGCTTGCCTTGACATGAAGATAATGACTAGCCGCGACGGGCGACTGCCGGAGTTTTGAGCGCCACGTCGAGCGGGTAAAGGGTATTGATGTTCGCCCTCGTCATCGCTCTCATCTTGGCGAAAAGGGCTGGCGGCACGGGGCGCTTCTCAAACAGCCGGACCACCAAGCTCCAAATTTGGTCGCCGTAGTTTTCCGGACTGAAACCCATCGCGCCAAAAAGTGGGCTACCCGGCCGCCGGAGTTCCAGGCGGACGTCCAAGCCACCGCCGAAACTCCACACCATCCAGTCACTCGCCCGGCCAGCCTCCTCGATAGCCTGCACCGCACCCATCGCGATAGGATCGCTGACGGCGACCACCGCGCCCCGCCCGCGCTTGCCACCCATTTGCGCCCGCAGCCGCCGCAGGCCCGCCTCAAAAGATCCCCGGCTATCGAGGGTGGTGAGCGATAGCCCCGCGGACGGCCGGTAGTGTTTTTGGAACGCGGTCGCAAAGCCCTGCAGACGCGCCGCCGGAAGCGAGCCAAACTGGCTATTGCCCAACAGAATCAACTCAGCCAGCGGCGCCACGCCGGATTCCTGCAGCGACCGCGCCATGGTGCGGCCCGCCGTAAGGCCGGCGGAGTAGTTGTCAGCGCCAAAGTACGAAGCGCCGGCAACGGCCATGTCGATGGAGATCACCGGGGTGCCGGATTCGTTAAAGAGGCTCGACAACTGCGGACCCGTTCCCGACTCCGCCTGGAACACCACCGCGACATCCACCTTCTCCCGGATCATCCGTTGGGCATTGCGGATAGTCTGCGCGCGGCTGCCGCGATTGTCGAATGAAAGCAGCTCAACGCCATGCGTGGCGGCGCAACGAGCCAAGGAGGCCGTGACGGCGTGCGGAAAGGACAGGCGGTTGTCGCGCGAGGAGTACCCAATCCGGTGCGAACGATTATCAGAGAAGCGGATAGCGGCGCGGTAACGACCCGGCGCCGGTTGGCTCACCCAGCCGTGGTGCTCCAGCGTGCGGAGGATCCGCAGGACCGTGGTTTTGTTCACTCCAGTCTGGTGGCCGAGCTCGATCAGCGAGACAGATTCGGGATGGATTCGCTGCAAATGACCCGCCACTAGAATGGCCCGGGAGAGCGAGTCGAGAAGATAGGAGGAGGACATGGTTCGCTGAAAGAACCAAATTACCACACTGGCGGCCAGCACTTTCTACCGTTTTTTGCCGTTCCTGCGTCGCCGCAACGGATTATGGTTCGCTGAGCGAACTTTAAATGGCCTTGTAATCCGGCGGGCCTGCTGATAGCATCCTCACTGGCTTCGTCTGTACTGCGGCACTCGTGTGCCCGGTGCGTAGGTCGGACCCGGATGAAGGGGACTATGAAATTACAAAGACTCAGCGTCTTGCTCTGCTGCCTGGCCTCCTATTGCTGGGGCCAAACTTCCGGCATTCAAGGTCTCGCCACCGACGAGTCAAATGCCCTGGTGGCCGACGGCATGATGAAGTTGACCAACGGAAATGACCTGGGTGACCTGCTGATCGGCTTCGTTAATCAGGCGTCCATCGGCAATAGCTGGTCAAACTGGGCGGCCGGCAGTCCGGCGGTATCCTCACGCTGCGGTCCGGCTTCCCTTCGACGCCACTTTTTATGCCGGAGATCCGCAGAACACCGGCACCACCAATCGGGGTAGCCGCGTCGGTAGGCACGCTTTCGGCCAGCCGGATGAGCCGCGCCGCATTCAGGCCGCTCTGAAGTGTATCTTCTAAAAAGGAAAATCTCATGAAACTCTACCTTCTGCCGCGCAAGTACTTTGCGGCAACCCTGCTTTTACTGGGCATCGTCTTATTGCCCGACGCTCTGCGGGCCCAATCGCAACTCTCGGGAACCGTCACCGACAACACCCGCGCCGTCGCGGTGGGCGCGGCGTTGACGCTGCGCAATGTTGACACCGGCGTAGCCTTAAAAACCACCACCAACGAGAGTGGCATCTTCAGCTTCACCTCCATCCAGCCGGGCGCTTATGAAGTGAGTTGCGAACTAACGGGCTTTAAAAAGTTCCAGGAGCGTGGCCTGGTGATGGAGACTGGTGCCAAGCGGCGGCTCGACCTGCAGTTGGAACTGGGCCAGGTCACCGAAGTGATCTCCGTAACCGCCACCGCTCCGCTGCTCGATTCGCAAAGCAGCTCCGTCGGGCAGTTGATTGAACGCGCCACCGTCGCCAATATGCCCCTCGCCACTCGCCGCGCCACTTCCCTGGTGAAACTGATGGGCAACGTCTCCTTCGGCAGCGAAACGCAGGCGGACTCCACGCCGCAATTCTCAATGGCCGGTGGACGCAGTGGCGATCAAATGTGGCTGCTGGACGGCGCGGCCGTGCAAAACATGACCCTTGGCTTCCCGCTCATCACCCTGAACCCTTCCGCCGAAACGATCCAGGAGTTCAAAATGGAGGGTAATAACTTCTCCGCCGAATTCGGCCGCGCCGGATCCGGCCTCATCAACATGACCACCCGCTCCGGCTCCAATAACTTCCATGGTGCCGGATATGAGTTCCTCCGCAACGATAAGCTCGACGCCCGCAGCTTCTTCGCCCGCAGTAAGGTACCGCTCAAATCCAATATCTTCGGCGCGACGGGCAGCGGGCGCATCCGGAAAGACCGATCCTTCTTCTTTGCCAACTACGAAGGAGCCCGCCGCAATATCGGCGCCACCATCTCCAACACGTCCGTGCCGCATCCCGCCGAAAAACTCGGTGACTTTTCCGCGCGCCGGGACCTCACCCTGCTCGATCCCATCGGCCGGTTACCTTTTCCGGAGAACCGCATCCCCGCCGCCCGCATTGATCCCTTGGGCGCGAAGCTGATCAAGTTCTACCCCGACCCGAACACACCGAACAACGACCCCACCCGCCAACCGCTGAATAACTTTCTGGCCAATGTCTCTGACACCACGAAGCTGGACTCGGTTACCTCCCGGATTGACCACATGATTAACGATGCCAACCGGATTTACTTCCGCTTCAACTACATCGCGACGAAGATCATCTCCGGGCAGGTCTACCCGACCGCCTTCGCCGACTTCCGATCGAATGAACAGCGCACCAAAAGCGCCGCTTACGCCGCGAACTGGACACGTAATGTGAAATCGAATTTGATCAACGACCTGCGGTTCAACTTCACCACCCGGTCCAATTTCGTCGAGGCCTCCAGCGGTAATTCCGATCCCAAACTCGGCATTCCCGGCGTGGAGGCGCTCTGGTTCCCCGCCGTCACGGCGGCGGGCATCAGTGGGCTGGGGCAAGCCAACTGGCGGCTGCAAACTCCCATCCCCGGCTACCAGGCCATCAATACGCTCACCTGGATCAAGGGCCGCCATCAGATCAAGACCGGATTCGAGTTTCGCTACTCGCGAAATGGCGACGCCAACCGGAACTCGGCGGGCGGTAGCTTTGGCTTTAGCAATCGCGCCACCGGAAACAGTACAGCGGAGATGCTGTTGGGTTGGGTGAATACGGTCGGACGTGTGGAGTTGCCGCGAGTCGACTCGCGCTCGGACTTCTACGGTGCTTTTCTGCAGGACGATTGGAAGGTGACGCAGAAGCTGACGCTGAACCTGGGCGTCCGCTGGGATATGGACACTCCACGGCACGCTTTCGATAACCGGCAAGCCGGCTTCGACGGCGAGCCCATCAACCCCGTCTCGGGTACGCCCGGCATCATTACCTTCGCCGATCGCGATGGTTACAGTAAGTACGCCAATCGGTTTGACAAGAATAACTTCGGGCCTAAGTTGGGCTTCGCTTACCGCTTGGGCGAGAAGACCGTGATCCGCGGCGGCTATGGCATCGCCTTCACGGGTCTTTATGCCGTGGCCACCCCGGTCGTCCTCACCAATGGATTTTCCACTAACATCGCCGTGGCGTCGCTGGACGGCGGCTTCACCCCGGCGTTTCTCCTCGCCCGCGGCCTGCCCAGCGTGCCCCAAATACCACTAGGCCCTGGCTTTGGCGCGGCGGCCAAAGGCGCAACTCCCTTCAGCGCGCCGGACTTCATCCAGCAGAATCAAGTCAGCGGCTACATGCAGCAGTGGAACTTCACCGTCCAGCGCGAGCTCAGCAAATCCATGATGGTGGAGGCCGCCTACATCTCGAACATCGGGCACAAGCTCGGCAGCGCATCGAACCTGAGTGTGAACATGGTGCCCCTGGTAAACGGGCGCGGGCCCACCCGGCAGGACCAACAATCGCGCCCCTTCCCGCAGTTCAACAACGTCACTTGGATCAGCCCCGTGTGGGGAGATTCTAACTACCAGTCAGTCAACATCAAGATCGAGAAGCGTTACTCAGGAGGCTTCAACCTGCTGAGTAACTTTACTTGGTCGAAGTTCCTCGATAACATTCCCGCCACGGGTCAGCTGGGCGGATCCGTCAATAACTTTCAACATATCGAGTTACACCGGTTCGATTGGTCAATAGCCGGTAGCGATATCCCGAAGCGCTGGGTGTCGAGCCTCGTTTACGACCTACCCTTCGGTCGCGGCAAGCGATTTGGTTTGGCGAATCCGGTGGTGAATGCCATCGCCGGCGGCTGGGGCGTCGGCGTCATTGGCGAGTTACGAAACGGTGCCCCCTGGGGCGCTGGCGAACTCACTAATACCAGTAACACTTTCTCCGCTGGGCAGCGTCCGAACCTGCTCCGCAGCCCTATTCTCCCCGCGGACCGTCCCAAAGCCGAGCGGCTCGCCCGCTACTTCGACCCTACCGCCTTCGCCGCGCCGGAAGTGGGCACCTTCGGCAACGCGGCTCGTAACCTCGGCTACGGGCCCGGCCTGATCAGCGTGGATGCCTCCATTCACAAGACCTGGATGCTCCGAGAGCCGATGAGCTTGCAGTTCCGGACCGACGTCTATAATCTTCCCAACCGCGCTAACTTTTCGAATCCGGGCGGCTCCCGAGGGGCCTCCGATTTTGGCCGCGTCAGCAGCACGCTGCAGGGTTCGGAACGTATCGTTCAATTGAGCTTGCGCCTGGAGTTTTAGAGAATAGAATGATCATGAGCACAAATAACCATCGAGTGCTGGGTACCCGCCGCGAATTCCTGACTGCCACGGGAGCCAGTTTGATGGCCCAAACGTCGCGGCCCAATATTCTCTTCATCCAGACGGACGATCAACGGTTCGATGATCTCGGCTGTTATGGCAATACCGGCATCCAGACGCCGCACATCGACCAGCTGGCCCGCGACGGCGTGCGCTTTCGCAATCACTTCGTCACCACGGCCATCTGTTGCTGCAGCCGCGCCTCCGTTCTCACCGGCCAACATATGAGCCGGCACGGCGTGCGCGATTTCATTCAGCCCTTGAGCGCCGCGCAGTTCGCGCAGACTTACCCAGCCATTCTGCGGCGCCACGGCTATCGAACCGGGTTCGCCGGCAAGTACGCCATTGGAAATCCCTCTGCACGGCCCAAAGAGTTGTCGCTCCCCGAGGCTGAGTTCGACTTCTGGCTCGGCTATCCGCAGTCCATCAACTTTAAACAAACAGTCGACGGCCAGGTGCGGCATCTTACCCCCTTGATGGCGGAGAAATCCATCGAGTTCCTGGAATCCACGCCGGCCGACCAGCCCTTCTGCCTTTCCCTCAACTTCAAGGAGCCGCATGGCCCCTTCAACTACTTCGACCCGAAACGTCCCAGTCTCTATCGCGACGCCACGCCACGGCCGCCAGCCACTTACACTCGCGAGGCCTTTGAAGCGTTGCCGGAGTTTCTGCGCAAGTCACTGAACGGCGAGAAGAGTGGGCAGTGGCCCGCGAATCCCGAGAAGAAATTCCTCGACGATGTCCGCATCTGTTACCACCTCGTTAGCGGCGTGGACGTGGCCGTGGGTCAGGTGATGGAAACGCTGCGTCGCCTGAAGCGCGATCAAAACACGGTGGTCATCTTTACTTCGGACAACGGCTCGATGCGCGGTGCCCATGGTCTGTGGGGTAAATGGATTCCGTATGAAGAATCCATTCGCGTGCCGCTCATCATCCGCGATCCTCGCGCGGCAAGTTCTTCGCGCGGCAGCGTGAGAGATCAGATGACGCTGAATATTGACATGGCACCCACCATGCTCGGGCTGGCGGGCCTCGCGCCAGCCGCCGGCATGCAAGGCCGCGACTTAGCCCCGGTGCTCCGCAATGCCAAGGCGACCGGACGGGACGAGTGGTTCTACGAACACACTTATCCGGCCGGGCCGAACCAGTTGCCCATCGCCCCGAGCGAGGCGGTGCGGACGCATCGCTGGAAGTATGTCCGATACATCGGTGAGTCCCCGGTGTTCGAGCAACTCTTCGATCTGAAGACCGATTCCATGGAACTGCATAACCTCGTTGGCGTGAAAGCTCACCAGAAAACTCTAGCCGGCCTGCGCGCCCGGCACGCGGCCCTGAAGGCCCAGGCAGCATAAAACACATGAAACTGATCCTCGTTAGCCTCATCATGGCCGCGCCGCTCCTGACGCAGTCGATCACGGGAATCATCGTCGGCTCCGTCAAGGATCCGTCGGCCTTACCCGTGGCCGGCGCGCTGGTTACGCTCATCCAAACCCAAACCAATGCCACCCGTGACGCTAAGACCGATTCACAGGGTGACTTCCGCTTCACCAATCTCGTGCCCGGTAGCTATCGCATCTCCGTCAAGGCCGACGGATTCAAAGTCGCCGAACGGACCGAGCTAAAGCTGTCGCCGGCGGAGACCTTGCCGGTCGGCGACGTAACGCTTACCGTTGGTTCGGTCACCGAGACCGTCAGTGTGGTGGCGCAGGGCGCCGTCGTGCAGACCGCCAGTAGCGAGCGCTCCGGTGTGATCACGTCGGGGCAAGTGGAAAACATCCAGATTCGCGGGCGCAATGTGATGAGTCTGCTGACGCTGCTGCCCGGCGTGGTGAGCCCGAATGAGCCGGACCTGGTGTCGCGCAGTTGGTCGGGCAACGTTAACGGCAATCGCGTCGATTCCAACAGTCTCTCGGTGGATGGCATGGGACTGAATCAAATCGGCTCCAGCCGCAACCTGCTGCTCACCGTCAGCCAGGATTCCGTGGCCGAGGTAAAGATCCTGCTGAGCAATTTTCAAGCGGAGTACGGCCGCTACTCGGGTGCCAACGTTCAGGTCGTCACCAAATCCGGCACGCGGGACTTTCATGGTTTGGTCTCCTACTTCAAGCGCCATGAGCAGTTCAACGCCAACAATTTTTTCAACAACCGGCTGGGAAACCCCAAGCAGCGCTATCGCTACAACACCTGGAACTACAATATTGGCGGTCCGGTGACCATCCCCGGCCTTTTCAACCGCAATCGCGACAAGCTCTTCTTTTTCTGGTCACAGGAATTCTGGCCCATCAAAGCTACCGCCGCGGGACGCACGGTCACGATGCCCACTGAACTCGAACGGCGTGGCGACTACTCGCAGTCGGTGGATCAGAACGGCACCCGGATCGGCGTAGTCGACCCCGTCACGCGGGTCCCTTTCCCGGGGAACGTGATCCCGGCTAGCCGGCTCGACTCCAATGGCCTCGCGATGCTCAAGATCTTCCCCTTGCCCAACTTCTTCGACGACCGGATCTCCGCCGGGCGCTACAACTACGTCTTCAATTCCGAAAGCTCTCAACCGCAGCGACTGGGCACGCTCAAGATGGATTTCAATCTGCATCCAAAGCATCAAGTCTTTGCCAGTTACCTCTTTCAAACGGACTCGAACACCGGCTACCAAGCCCCCGCCGGCGGAGGCGCGAACTGGAACCAGACCGCCTTGACTTACAAGACCGATCCAAAGCAGGTGGTGCTGCGTTACCAGGCCGTGTTCAGCCCCACGCTGGTGAACGAACTCACCGTCGGCGTGAATGGGCGGGGCGAATGGCACACCACTGAAGACAGTGAACTGGCTAGGATTCAGCGGAGTAAGATCGGCTTCAATGTCGGACAGTTACAGCCCGGCATCAACCCGTTTGACGTCATGCCCAACCTCACCTTCGGCGGCATCCCCGGCGCGGTCAACCTACTTTTTGATGCGCGCTTTCCGCTCACGGGCTCCCGCATGCTCACCATGCTCTCGGATAATCTCACCAAGACCTGCGGCAAGCACATCTTGAAGACGGGCTTTTCCGCGGAACGCGAATACTCCACCGATGGCGGAATCAACAATTTCAATGGCAGTTTTGATTTCTCACGCAATGTCAACAACCCGCTAGATTCCGGACATCCCTTCGCCAATGGACTGCTAGGGGTCTTCTCCACTTATCAGGAGCCAACAGCGAAGCCGTTCAAGACGGTATGGAACACGATCTTCGAGTGGTATGTCCAGGATAACTGGAAGGTGAATCGCAAACTGACTTTGGACATCGGCGCACGCTTCTATTGGATCGGTGCCCGCGTCCAACGCGGAGACCGCATCTCCGGCTTCGATCCCTCCCGCTACGACCGGAATCAGATGGCCGCCCTGCTCCAGCCAGCTATGGTCGGCGGGCGTCGCGTGGCCGTTCACCCGCGCACGGGCGAAGTATTTCCCGCCGCCGCCATCGGCGCTCTCGCGCCGGACGTCGGCAACCCGGCGAACGGGTTAGTGGTGCCGGCCTTCGACCCCACCGTGCCCCGCGGACTCTACAACACGCCGGGCATCGCCACCGCGCCCCGCTTTGGTTTCGCCTACGATCCATTCGGCAAAGCGAAGACCGCGATTCGTGGCGGCTTCGGCATCTTTTACACCCGCAATGACAACTCGTCCGGGCCCTTCATCCAAGCGCCACTCATCCGCACGCCAACCCTCTTTTACGGCGCTTTCCCCACCTTTAAGTCATCCGCGGGGCTGGATTTTCCCCAGGGCGTGAGCGGGATTGACCCCCATCCCAAACCTGGGAAGGCGATGAACCTCTCTTTCTCCTTCCAGCAGGACATCGGGAAAGGCGTGATCATCGATGTGGGTTACGTGGGCAATCTCGCGCGCAATCTGCTGTGGCGGCGCAATCTTAACCCCGTGCCCTTCGGCGCTAACTTCGCTGCCGCCAATGCCGACCCCACGAATCCGAGGGTGCCGCTGCCGCAGCCATTCCTGCGCCCCATGATCGGCTTCACCGACGTGAACATGGTGGAGTGGGCTTCGTCGTCGAACTATCACTCGTTGCAACTCACCGCCAATCGCCGCTTTGCCAAGGGCCTGGACTTTGGTCTGGCTTACACGTGGTCAAAGGCGCTGAACTATCAAGACGATGACGATGCCACCATCTCGGCCCTGGTCTCCCCCCGCATCGGTAACTACGGATTGGCCGGATATGATCGGGCCCAGGTCTTGAAGTTGAACTTTGTCTGGGCCATCCCGCGCTCGCCCTGGAAGAACCCGCTTGTGCGCTACGCCCTCCACGACTGGCAGGTGTCGGGCATTGCCACCATGTCCACCGGCGCACCGACGGCCATCGGGTATTCCTTCGTCAACCCCGTCGACATCACTGGCACGGCCTCCCAAGGCGCACGCGTCTCCCAAACCGGCGACGCGAACCTGCCGGCGAGCGAAAAAACCTTCTATCGCAACTTCCGTACCGAGGTTTTTGTGCCGCCCACGGTAGGCACCATCGGCAACGCCGGCCGCACTTCCGTGCGTCAGCCCGGCTTTCAGAACTGGGACCTTACCGCCGCCAAGGCCTTTCCTCTGACGGAGAAGGTGAAGCTACAATTCCGTACGGAGTTCTATAATGCTTTTAATCACACTCAGTTTTCCAGCTTCGATACTGCGGCCCGCTTCGATGCCCGCAACCAGCAGATTAACGCGCGGTTCGGTGAAATGACGGG